>CAZZNC010000067.1:0-9359 GCA_964655405.1 uncultured Anaerolineaceae bacterium
CACCGTTACGGCATCGCCCATTCACGGGACATCCTAGAAGTCTTTGAGGAAATCAGCGGGCAGGATTTGGACGCTTTCTTTTATAAGTGGGTGGGCTGGTTCGACGGCCTCGATCCTGCGGTGGCCGAAAACCCGCCTGCCGAAGCGCAGTAGGGGGAGCACATGAGGCACCAAAATAAACGCGCGGGGCTGTTGTTGGCATTTCTGGCGCTGCTGCTCGTTCTGGGCGGCAGAGGGGGCGCCTGGGCACAGTCCGCGGCGGACGATTGGACGGTGCTTTACCGTCCGGCGCTGTTGCCGGACTTCTGGGACGATATGGCGGCTTTGGCCGAGGCCCCGCGTTATGTGCTTGATGTAACGCTGGCTGTAGACGGCACAGAAGCGATCATCGGCGGGCAAGAAACGGTACGTTACACCACTCGCCTCCCCGGGGTGACGCTGGAAACGTTGGTCTTCCGACTCTACCCTAACTTGGAATCGTTCGGCGGCGAAATGACGGTGAGTCGTGTGTTAGTGGACGGCAAACCCGCCACGCCGCAGTTGGACGCCACGCAAACCGTGCTGACCGTGCCGCTGCCCGCTCCGTTGCGCTACGGGGAAAGCGTCGAGGCGACGTTGGCATTTCAAGTGCGCGTGGTGGCGGGGCGCGAGCGATTCTACAACCAATTTGCCTACCTGGACGGCATGTTGGCCGTGCCCAACGCCTATCCGCTGCTTTCTGTGTACCAGACCGGCGCGGGTTGGTGGCAGGATGTGGGACACCCGCAGGGAGACGTGGTTTTCAGCGAAACCAGCTTCTACGATGTACACCTGACCGCACCCGCCAATTGGAGCATCGCGGCCAGCGGCACGGAGGTCGGCACGCAACAAGAACACGACGGCACGCTGACCCATCACATCGTCGCGCCGCTGATGCGCGAATTTGCATGGTTTGCCAGCTCGCGTTACGACACATCCCAAGATATGCTGAGCGGCACTGCGATCACGTGCTACTACGATCCCACGAGCATTGCCCAGGCGTCGGCGGCGGCTTCTGTGGCGCTCCAACGCACGATGGACGCGGTGTCCGCGTATAACCGCGCTTTTGGCCGCTACCCTTTCACCGAGCTAGACGTGGTGCAGACGCCCACAACGGCAGGCGGCATCGAATACCCCGGGATGTTCGTGGTTTCCACACCCATCTGGGGCCCTGACAACGAGTTTTTTTCCTTTGTGCTGGCGCACGAAGCCGCGCACCAATGGTGGTACAGTTTGGTGGGTGACGATCCGGTGAACAATCCCTGGATGGACGAGGCTTTGGCGCAATTTTCCGTTGCGCTGTATATCCGTGACCAAGAGGGTGAAGCTGCCTACCGCTCCGCGCTGGAAAGTTTCCGCCGCCAATATAGGGAATATGTGCACGACTATCCCGACCAAGTGATCGGGTTGCCGGTGAGAGCCTATCCGGATGGCGCTTACTTTTTTATAGTGTATCAAAAGGGGCCACTGTTTTTCGCGACACTGGCCGACGAGTACGGTTGGGAGCCGCTGCTAGGCGCTTTGCAGGACTATTTCGCCGCCTACCGTTATCACATCGCTACGCCGGAAGACATGCTCGCACAGTTCCAACGTGCGTTGGGCTACGATGTGGGGGTGTTCTTTTCGGAATGGGTCGGCGTTGTGCCGGTGGGGTGAAAACACGTGCACGAAAGTCCCGTGAATTTTGCCGATGAAGTCGGTGGATGCTTGCCTTTCGTGGGTCAGTTGTCCTATTATAAAGTTGTAAAAATCATTCACTTGGTCACATCCATTTCCCTTGTTGCAGCGACAGAATGTATGCAATGACCTCGTGTGGATACGCATGAAAAGAAAAATCAGCTAAGGAGCTGGGAAATGAAACACAAATGGCTTGCTGTGCTGGTCGTGGTGCTTGTCGTTGTGGCAACATTGCCGGCGAGTGGCGCGAAGGCCGCAGACGAAACGGCGCTTTTGGGCGTGTCTGTGCCAACCCTGGACGATCCGTTCTATACGGATATGGTCGCCGGTGCGCAAGCAATGGCCGACGAAATGGATATGACGTTGGTCGTGATGTCTGCGGACAACGACGCCGCGACCGAATTGGAAAACGTCCAGGCCTTGTTGGAACAAGACGTAGCAACGCTGCTTTTCAGCCCGGTGGACGTGGACGAGAGCGCTGACGCGCTCGCTTTGGTGGACGAAGCCGATGTGCCCGTGATTCTCGTCGGTGAGGGGCTGACCGCAGAGGCTTTTGACGTGGATATTGCCGGCATGGTTGCGCCGGATGAGCAATTGATCGGTCAGCTGGCCGGAGAAGCACTCTGTGGCGCATTGGACAACGCGGGCGTTGTGGTGGAAGTGTTGGACAGCCAGGACGAAGGCGTGCCCACAGAGCGTGCCCAGGGTTTTGCGGACTATATGGACGAAGCGTGCCCCGATGTGGACATTACGGCGTTTGATGTGCAAGGATACGAAGACCGCGACGCTTTCATCGAGGCGTTTTCCGCATGGTTGAAGGAAAACGACGTGGACGGCGTGCTGATTTTGGACGAGGCCATGACGCTCCCCGCGTTGGAAGCCTCGATCATTGCGCGCGTGGGCGGCTTGAGCTTTGTGGCATTTGACGGCAGCGAAG
Source organism: uncultured Anaerolineaceae bacterium (assembly GCA_964655405.1). Taxonomy (GTDB): domain Bacteria; phylum Chloroflexota; class Anaerolineae; order Aggregatilineales; family Aggregatilineaceae; genus JALSSH01. The sequence continues at coordinate 2,633 of CAZZNC010000067.1, forward strand.
AAGCCTTAGGCGCGCTCAAACAAGGGCGCTTGCAATGGGTGTTCCTGCCTTCCGGTTGGCAAATTGGGCAGGCTGGTGTGGCAATGGCCGCCGAGATTGTGGCCGGTGAGGAATTCGAGCCGACGGTGCTGGTCGAGCCGTACCAGTTGGATATGGAAACGATCATGCGTGGCGACCCGCGCAGTGGTGATCTGGAGTAATCGGCGCGGTAATGTTGCGCCAGAGCGATAGAGGCGCGCCGCTTTCGCTGTATGAGGGAAGCGGCGCGCTTTATTTTTGCCTCAAAAACGCCCCCAAAGACACCGCACGACCGTTCCCAAAGCATAAGAACTGCATAAAATTTGTGGCGAGAGGCCGAGTTGGTGCATCCAAGATGGATGGGAGCTGTTATAGTTTTCCCATGAGCGCATACGGTAGACGGGCTGAACTCTGCCGGCACCACGCGCAAGTCTGACGAGGCATAAGCAGAGAGTCAACGGAGCTGAGAAGCTGAGATGAGTGGACTAAACTTTACCTTGAGCACCACGCCGAGCAGCGATGAGCCAACCGGTGAGGGCGTGCAACATGAGCGCGTGCTTATTATGGGGTCTGGGCCAGCGGGGTTGACCGCTGCAATTTATGCCGCGCGCGCCAACCTCAAACCGTTGGTGATCGCCGGTCACGAGCTGGGCGGGCAGATTGCACTGACCCATGAGATCGAGAACTACCCGGGCTTTCCCGAGCCGCTGGGCGGGCAAGATTTGGTGGATCAGATGGTGGCCCAAGCTGAGCGTTTTGGTGCGCGCATCAAGACTTTTACCGCCGTTTCCAAAGTGGACTTCGGCAACGGTTCGCCGTTCCATATTTGGGCAGACGACGGCAGCGAATACCTGGCCGACACAGTGGTCGTGACGGTGGGAGCAACGCCACGTCACCTCAACGTCCCGGGCGAAGCACAGTTCACCGGCAACGGCGTGAGCTATTGCGCGACGTGCGACGGCTACTTTTTCCGTGACAAAGAAGTCGTGGTGGTCGGCGGTGGTGACAGCGCGTTGGAAGAAGCGCTTTTCCTGACGCGCTTTGCCAGCAAGATCGAGATCATCCACCGGCGCGATCAATTGCGCGCAGGAGCGGCTTTGGCCCAGCGTGCGCAGGAAAGCGGCAAGATTGATTTCATCTGGGATACGGTGGTCGAAGAAATCTTGGGCGAGCAATCCGTTAATGCGGTGCGGTTGCGCAACGTGAAAACCGGCGAAGTGTGGGAAAAGCCTACCGACGGCGTTTTCATCTTCATCGGCCATGAACCCAACACCGATCTTTTCGAAGGACAGCTCGAACGGGACAATTTCGGCTATGTGATCACCGACCACGAGATGCGTACCAGTGTGGACGGTGTCTTTGCGGCGGGCGAAGCGCAAGACCGCATCTTTCGGCAAGTGGCTACCTCGGTGGGGCAAGGCGCGGCAGCAGGGATTATGGTGGAGCGTTGGTTGGCCGGACACGGCGAATAATCCGACAAGCGGACTACCCGTTCTCGATGTGCAGCATTTTCGGGGCAACAAAAACACGTGTTTTGTTGCCCTGGTGATGTTTGAGCGGGGGCATTTGGGGAATCACCACAAATTGCCCTCCAGAAGCGTGGTTTTTCGCGCATTTTGGGATATGGTTGCCATAGGGAATACGTCAAGGATACGGGAGGGCCGATGAGCGCAACACGCTGGCCGACACATCCTTTGATCTACGAGATCAACACTTGGACATGGCTCAGCGCGCTGGCGCGTCGTTACCACCACCCGATAACGCTCGCTCGTGTGCCGGATGCCGAACTTGACGCGCTGACCGAATGGGGACTTGATGCGGTGTGGCTGATGGGCGTTTGGGAGCGGAGCACCGCCGCACAGCGCATCGCGCGCCAACACCCAGAGCTGCAAAACGAGTACCGTCAGGCGCTGCCGGACTTGACGCCGGAGGACATCGTCGGGTCGCCGTATGCGGTTCAGCGCTACGAGGTGGCCGTCGTGTTGGGGGGGCGTGACGAGTTGGCCGCGTTGCGCGAGCGGCTGGCAAAGCGTGGGTTGCGCTTGATTTTGGACTTCGTGCCCAACCATGTGGCGATTGACCATCCCTGGTTGGAAAACGCGCCGGAGTGTTTGATCCAGGGGGCGCTCAACGACCTGAATACGCATACCGACGCCTTTTTCTTGGGACCAAAGGGTCGCGTCTTTGCACACGGACGCGACCCTTATTTTTCCCCCTGGACAGATACAGCGCAGTTGAACACTTTCAACCCCCGCTGCCGTCGGAAAGCACAAGAGACATTGCGCGAGATCGCCACCCAGTGCGACGGTGTGCGCTGCGATATGGCCATGTTGGTTACCAACCGCGTCTTTGCTCAAACGTGGGGCGAACGCGCGGGCAACGTGCCGGAAGAAGAGTTTTGGCCCGCGATCATCCCAAGCATCAAAGCGCAGTTCCCCGCATTTCTGTTCATTGCGGAAGTGTATTGGGGCATGGAACGGGAACTGCAACAACAGGGCTTTGACTACACCTACGACAAGCATCTATACGATCATATGTTGCACGACAACGCCCACGCCGTGCTAGGGCAGCTCCACATCGCGCCGGAATATCAGGCGCGCATGTTGCACTTTGTCGAAAACCACGACGAGCCGCGCGCAGTGGTGGCGTTGGGACGGGCGCGCTCGTTGGCGGCGGCGGTGCTGGCGACCACGCTTCCCGGGGCGGCGCTGCTCCACGAAGGGCAATTTGAGGGACACCGCGTCAAAGTGCCGGTGCAATTGGCCCGACGACCGGAAGAACCCACCGATCCACGTGTGGAAATGTTCTACCGCTTGCTGATGTGCCAGGTGAGCCATTCGATATACCGTAGGGGGGAATGGCGGCTGCGCGAATGTACACCCGCTTGGAGCCTGAACGCCACGCACCGCAACCTGATCGCCTACACTTGGCGGGACGATGACGAACGCCGTCTGGTGGTGGTGAACTATTCCGACGCACCGGCACAAGGGCGCGTGGTCTTGCCGGATTTCGAGCTAAACGGGCGCACCTGGACGCTTTACGACACGCTGCACCTCTACGAATATCAGCGCGACGGCAGCGAGATCGCCGATAGTGGCCTTTACGTAGACTTACCGCCCTGGCACGCGCACATTTTCGAGTTCAGCTAGGCCACGCTGAAAGCAAACAGGGGCGCGCACGCTTTCACGCAGCCCCTGCGGAAATTCGGTGTTGTATCGCTGTCACAGTTGGAACGTGCCGCCCGGGTCGAGCACCACCGGACGCGCGTCGGTCTCGTTTTGCACGCGCTGCGCCCAACTGGCTGCGTCTTGGGCGATGGGGTCGAAGGTGTTGTAATGCATGGGGAAAACAACCTTCGGCTTGAGCAGTGCAATAGCCCGCAGCGACATATCCGGCCCCATTGTGAAGTAGTCCCCAATCGGCAGCATCGCCAAATCTACCCCGCGCTCACCGATCAGCTGCATATCCAGAAAAACGCTGGTGTCCCCTGCGTGGTAGAGCGTTTTCCCCTCGTTGGTGAGGATCAAAATGCCGTTGGGCATCCCGCCGTAGCCGCCATCCGGCAGCGAAGAACTGTGGTAAGCGGGGGTCAATTCCACGCGACCGAAAGGCAATGTGACCCCGCCGCCGGTGTTCAACGCATGGACGTTTTTTACGCCGTGTTTTTGTTGGAGCCAGCTCCCGATCTCGAAATTGGCGATCACCGTCGCGCCTGTGCGGTTGGCAATAGCAACGGCGTCGCCGATGTGGTCGCCGTGTCCGTGTGACAAGATGATGAAGTGCGCTTTCACTTGCTCAGGCGTGACGGTGGCTAGGGGATTGCCGGTCAGAAATGGGTCAATCAAAATGGTGTGTTCGCCAATTACAATCTGAAATCCCGAATGGCTGAGCCAGGTAACTTGAATAGCCATGAGCGCCCTCTCCCTTCGTAAACTGTGTTCGCTAAATATACGCTAACACGCTTTACGATGAGTATACGACGAGTGAGCGCCTGCGCCAATTGTATGCAAGGGCGCACGCTTTGCCAGGCTCAGCCATTCGGGGGCACGCGACGATTTTTTTTGGGACTATCGCTATTGTCAATTGCACGGAGTTTCGGTAAGATAGGAGCAGTGGCGGGCATGGTGTAGTGGTAACACAACAGCCTTCCAAGCTGTCATCACGGGTTCGAGTCCCGTTGCCCGCTCTCGACGTCCGGCCTTATGTGCTTGGGCGTTTTTCACGCCAGGGCCTGTAGCTCAGCGGTTAGAGCAGCCGGCTCATAACCGGTCGGTCGCAGGTTCGAATCCTGCCAGGCCCATACGTGTATCGCAAAGCCACCGTCTGCACATGGTGGCTTTGCTGCGTTTAACGCACACGCAACACCGCCGCCCCGTTGACGGCGCTGGCCTTCACTTGTTGCAGCGCCCGATTGGCCGCGTCGAGATCGAACGTTTGCGTGTCGGTGCGGATGGGAATTTCAGCGGCCAGGGGCATAAACAGCTCGGCGTCTTGGTGGGTGACGTTTGCCACCGAACGGATCGTGCGCTCATGCCACAACAACCCGTAGGGCATTTCCGGAACGGGCGACATGTGAATTGCGTTGATGGCGAGCGTGCCGCCCTTGCGCAAATGCCCCAGCGCCAGCGGCACCAGCCACCCCGCCGGCGCGAACAAAATGGCGCGGTCGAGCGGGTGGGGGGGACGTTCTTGGGCTGTGCTGACCCAAGCCGCACCCAGTTCGCGCGCGTGCTGTTGATGTTGGGCGCTGCGCGTGAAAACGTACACCTCACAGCCCCAATGCCGCGCCACTTGGATCACGATGTGCCCGCTGGCGCCAAAGCCGAAAATTCCCAGTCGCTCCCCGGGCTGCAAGTCCACTAGGCGCACCGAACGATAGCCCACCACGCCCGCGCAAAGCAGCGGCGCCGCCTCCACATCGGAAAAACGCTCGGGAATGGGCACGGCGAATTCTTCCGGCACGGTCATATACTCCCCATAGCCGCCGTTCGCCGTGTACCCCGTGAAGTGCGCCGCCCCGCATAGGTTTTCTTGCCCGCGCTTGCAAAAATCACACTCTCCGCAAGTGTCATGCAGCCATGTGACACCCACGCGCTCCCCCACGCGGAAGCGCGTCACACGTTCCCCGACGGCCTCCACCACGCCGACTACCTCGTGCCCGGGGATGAGTGGCAGTTTGGGCGCGGGCAATTCCCCTTCGATCACATGCAGATCGGTGTGGCACACGCCGCACACCTGCACCGCAATCAGCAGATCGTCGGCGGTGGGCACGGGGCGCGGCACTTCGCTTAGTTCCAAAGGGGCCAAATTGATGGGGGCGGTTGCATAAAGCACTTGGGCTTTCATCGCTTATACCCTCCACGCTGTTCAAGGCCTTTCAAGTATAGGATAATCCCAAAAGGCACAACGCGGGCATTTTTACACACGCAGGGGCAAACGATGAGCACATTGGAAACGCTTTGGCACAGTTACCAGGCGGGCGGCTATGAGGCGCTGCGCGACACAGCATTGCTCCCCACGCCGGAAAACGCGCTGGCGCTTTTCTATCGGGCGCTGTTGGCTTTCGGTGCGGGCGATCTTCCGCAGGCAGCGCAGTATGCGCAAGCTGCCGCCGAAGCCAACCCTGCCAGCCACGTTTACCGCGAAGCTGCGCGCTATGTGCAGCGTGTGCAAACGCAGGGCAAAGCGCGCGTCTATGTGGACGGGGACGCCTTTGCCGCGTTTATTCGTGGGGGCGGCAATGTGCCGCTGTACGCAGCAGCCAGCGCCGCGCTCCGTGAACGCTACGCGGGTTACGAGGCGCTGCGGCTGTTGGACATTGGCGTAGGGGATGGGCTGGCGCTCTTGCCCGCGCTGCCGGACAACCTCGCGGCGCTGACGCTGGTCGAGCCTTCCGAACCGATGCTCAGTAAAACCGTGCAGGCCATCGGCGAACGCGGCCTTTCCGCTGATGCGCATCACACGACGATTCAGGCGTTTATGGCAAGCTCGGCGGGACGGCAGGGGCATTGGGACATCGTGCAGGCCACTTGGAGCTTGCAATCCGTTCCGCCCGACGCGCGTCCCTCGGTGTTGGCGTGGATGCACGCACACGGCCAACGCGCGTTGATCGTGGAGTTCGACGTGCCGCAGTTCTCCGCCATGTTCGCGCCGGAACGGGTGCGCTATGTGGCGGAGCGCTACGAACGCGGCTTGGCCGAATACGCACACGACCGGAGCTTGGTGGCGCAAGGCTTTCTAATGCCGGTCATGTTTGGTTACTTCGACCGCTCTGCTGCCCGCACCAACTGGGAAGGCCCTATCGAGAGTTGGGCGGACGCTTTGCGCGCGGCGGGTTTTTCCGACGTGCGTACCCACAAGCTCTACGCCTACTTTTGGGCGGACGCTTACTTGTTGGACGCGCGCTAATGGGTTTGCCCAGCGGGCCATCTGGGGAGCGTTCGTGTTCTGATAGGCTTTCCGAACCGTTTTATATGTGTTTCTAACGCAAAAGGGGTATGTAAGTGGCAACAAAGCCGCTACAATGGTGCGTGTTTAGCACTGGAAACGTTGGAGTGCTAACATAGCGCGCACGACAGGCGCGTTTGACGTAGAAATTGCCTATCAGAAACCGATAGACGGACTAACGACAGCACGTCAAGGAGTGAACGGTTTATGCCCAAGCAACTCGTTTTTGAACAAGAAGCGCGTAACAAGCTCAAAGCCGGTA
>CAZZNC010000068.1:0-9274 GCA_964655405.1 uncultured Anaerolineaceae bacterium
GCGCTGTGCCGCCCAGTGTCAGCGTGGCCATCATCTTCCGCGTGGTGATCAACAACCCGCTGCCTGCAGGCACGTTGCAGGTGGAAAATCAAGGCTCGGCGGGCTGCCCGCTTTGCGGCGACGACACGCCCACCGACGACCCCGATACGCCGGCAGTGGACGACCCGACCATCACGCCACTTGGTGCCATCCCGCGCCTGGAGGCGTATAAGACGGTTGCGCTGACCAGTGACGCGAACGGCGACGGCGATGTCAACGCGGGCGACGTGCTCACCTACACGGTGGAACTGCACAACTACGGCTATGGTGCGGCCACCAACGTCACCTTCACCGACACGCCGGACGCCAACACCACGCTGATCGTTGGCTCGGCCACGTTGACGCCTGCGGCAGCGGGCACGGTGACGACCAACGCGAGCTTGACGGTGGACATTCCGACTTTGGACGCGGGCGCTATGGTGACGATCACCTTCCAAGTGCGCGTCAACGACAACATCCCGTCCACCTTGCACCAAGTTGCCAACCAGGGCGTGGCGGCGTGCCCGCCGTGTGTGTTGGGTGACGAACCGACCGACGATCCGTCCACGCCGACCGACGACGACCCGACGGTGATCCCTGTTGTGCCGCCGGATGCCACCGGCCCGCAGATCGTGTACTTCGATCCGGCCATCAGCAAAGTGGGTGAGTTGCAACCCGGGCAATTGGGTTTGACCGGCGAGCATCTGACCTGGACGTTTATCATCACCAACACGGGCACTGGCCCCGGGACGGACGTGGTCATCACGGATTCGATCCAGCCGGAGCTACGTATAGACGGTGCGGATATCCAGCTCGGCACGTATGCCGTCAACGGGCAAGATGTCATCTTCACCATCCCGACGCTGAACCCGAACGAGGTGGTGGTCGCGCACATCTACACGACCGTTCTGCGCAGCCCGTTGGATGGACGCTTTGAAAACACGGTGCTGCTGACCGGCAAAGACCCCATCGGCGATGTGCAGACGACGAGTGACACGGCGGTATTGCAGGGCGTGAGCGGCCTGCCCGCCACCGGCTATCCGCCGCAAGCCGAACGTGCGTCGCGTGTCTGGCTGTGGGTGCTGCTGACACTGAGCGCGTCCGCGTTGCTGGGCACGACGGCTTGGCGGATGCGTGGTCCACGCGGCGAAGGACGCCCGTCCCGCTAAATTGCATGACGGTCTCACGCCCCTGCCCGTGCTGAAAATGCAAACGGGCAGGGGGCCACAAGCGCATCGCGCCGATGCCAATGACTTCGGCGCGATGCGTTTTTTGTGTGCTGTTCGCCTGGCGAAAGAAAAGCCGTGAAATTGGCCCAAATTCACACTGCTGACTTGTCCGTATTCCGCTATAATGTGGGATATTAGACCTGCGTTTGGGATATGAGGGATAATTGCGCCGCGATGCAACGGCAAGGCTGGCGGTGGTTGTGGATTTGGGTCGGAGTGCTGGCCGCAGGGTGTAGCCAGGTGTGGCCGTCCGGCAGCACCCCAACGCCCACGCGGGCGCCGTCGCTGTGGGGCTACACACTGATCCCACCGACCTATACCCCTATGGCCTGGTCGCTTTACACGGCTACACCCTTGACCACGGCGGACAATGCCGGAAGTGGGGCGTCGCCGCTGGCGCTCTATTTGCACCTCAACGGCACGGCTTGCTATCCCACGCAGGTCGGCAGCTTGGTGTGTATGGGCTTGGTGCAAAACGGCTGGGATCGCGCGGTGGAGCATGTGACGGTGGTTGTGCAGCTCTTGGCGCGCGACGGCACGTCATTGGCGACGCGCGAGGCGTTGGTTTCGCGCTGGGCGTTGCCAGCGGGGGCCGCTGGGCCGTACCGCGTGCTTTTTGACGCGCCTCCGGAAGATTTTGCGGAGGCGCGTTCGTTCGTTAAATTCGCCGAGGTGAGCGGCCAAGACGCACCGCATTACGCCACGTTGACCTTGCAGCCGGCTTCCGGTGCGTTTGTGTTGGGGCAATATCAGGTGACGCTTTCGGTGGTGAATATGTCCAGCCAGCCGGTGGATCGCATCACTGTTACCATGACGCTTTTGGACGAGCATGGGCAGGTGACAGGCTTTCGGCGGGTGTTGTTGGACGACTCGCGGCGTTTGAGGCCCGGGGAGGCGCTTGCGTTGACGCTCAAGGTGTTGCCGCAAGGGCCGAACACGGTGGCGTTCCAGGCTTTCGCCGAAGGATACTACGCGCTGAATTGAGTGGGGGGCGTGCGGTAGGCGGGGCGGTGCCGCCCCTTGCGCAGCGCCTTACAACACACCTCCAAGTCCGAATATCCCCTTGCTCTACGGCGACGGCGTGGCTGTTGCGTTTTCCTCGCGCGGCGGCAGCGGCTCCACGATCACCGCGTTGGGATCGCCCGGGTCGCGCGGTGGGATGTAGGTGTCGTCCATGTAACGCTCCATCCACGAAAGCTCATAGTACGCTGGCCTCCCGCGCCACGCAGACTCATAGCCCGCCTGATTGATCGCCCACCAGTATTCCTCATCCTCGGGCGTCCAACTGATGTCCGCCACGTAGATTGTCACCATCAGCCCGACCCAGGGGCGCCAGTGCTGCGCCGCGTAGCGGTAGGCGCGCACCAGGTAGTCGGCCTGCTGCTGCTCGCTGACCGCGTGCCAGTGGTACGGTGAGTCCGGACGCGGGTCGGTCGTCCAGCCCATTTCCAGGATGGCGATCTGTTTGTGCGCGTCGCCACGCGCCACCATGATCCCGCGCATGTCTTCCACGTGGCGAAAGACCATCCAGCGCTGGCCGATCTCGGGATCGGCTTCGGCCTCATCCGGCGAAACTTCCGGCGGCCACTTGTACCCGGGCGCGTTCAACCCCAGCACGTCGAAATGCGGGGAGACGCCCGCGTCGTACATCATGCGCAAATAGTCCACGTCGGGGAGCGCTTCGGGGAGCTGTGTGCCGGTGGGGGCCAGCCCCGCCGAAATGATCACCGCGTCCGGGTCGGCGGCGCGGATAGCGTCCGCGCATGTGCTCAGCAACGCCACATAGCCCGCCGCGTTGGGCGGGTAGTCCATCCACTCGCGGCGCAAGTTCGGCTCGTTCCATATCTGGTAGCCCGCAATCTGTCCACGATAGCGCGCGGCCACCGTGCCGCAAAATTCCCCCCAGGCGTTCAATTCCAACGGCGGGTCGTCGGGGCTTTGCGGGGCGCGGATTGCCCAGTCCGGCGGCCCGTCCAGCCGCGCCACCAGCTCCAAGCCGCGATAGCGCACCTCGGCGACAACGCCGTCGGCTTTGCTCCAGTCCCATTCACCGCGCAGCGGCTCGATGGTGACCCAAGAGAAGCGCTGTTTGATGTGCGTGAACTGCATCAAGCGGATGTTGTCCAGATCCAGCGTGCGCATGGTTTCGTTCCACCATAGGAAGGCGTGCACCCCGTAGGTGAGCGAAGAGAGGGGGGGGGGGGTGACGGCTGGGGGCGCAAATTCGGGGGGGATGGACGGGGGGGGCGTGGGGACGGGGGGGGTGTTCGACGCCGGACTGCCTTCTAGCAAGATGCCGACCACCACCACGAGGCTCAACACGGCCACGATACCGATCCCCACCCAGGCCAGGCGATAGACGATTGCGTTCACGGGCGCTTCCTTTTTGCCGCGCGGGAGCAGGATAGAAGCGGGCGGGCATGATCGCCCGCCCTGCGTAGATGGCGTATGGTGTGCGCACGAACGGCGCGCGGTCTAACGTTCGCGGAAGTCGTATTGGGCGATGGCCTCGTAAGCCGGCGCATTTTGCCAGTTCGGGCGCAACAGCGAGTAGGGCACGTTGTCGTTGCTGGCGTCCCAACCCGCCTGCGGACCGTAGTTCAAGTTCCAGATGAAGGCCAGCCACACAAAATCCCATTGATCCATAAGCTGGAGCGCTTCGTCAATGTACTGGGCCTGTTCGTCGAGCGTGTTGTCGTTGGCGAACTCAAAGCCGGTGGGGTAACCCTGCAAATCTTCGGTGGTCGGCCAGCCGAATTCGGTCACGCAGAGCTTCTTGTCGCTGCCCGCCTGCTGGATGCGCTGGGCGTAGCCTTGCAGCGTGCTGTAGAACGACCAGGAATGATGCGGGTTGTCGAACGGGCCGCGGAAGGTGGCCGTTGGGTCGTTGGGTACCTGGTTCCAGGGCACGCCCGGGCCGATGTTGTAGCCGTTGTGGTGCGCGCCGACGCAGTCGGTCGTTTCCAGCAGGCCCGCTTGGATCAGCATATCCATGTAGACGAAATCGTCGTAAGCCTGCACGCCGTCGTTCCAACCGGTGGGCGAAAGCGCCCCGCTGATGACGATGATGCCCGGGTCAACCGCTTTGATCGCGTCGTAGGCGGTGCGCAGCAGCTCGACATAGCGGGCGGCGCTCAGCCCATAAACCGAGGCCCACTCGCGGTCAATGTTCATCTCGTTCCACACTTCGATAGCGTGGATTTGCCCGGGGTAACGATAGAGCATGGTGATCAGGAAATTGGCGTAATCTTGCGGGTCACCGGGGGGGCCGACTTCGTCCAGACGGGTGTTGCCGGGTTCGCGTGCCCAGTCCGGCGCGGTCACCACGCTGAGCATAACGTTAATGCCGTATTCCTGCGCTTGGTTCAGTGCCACATCCAGCGCGCCCCAGTCGTATTGTCCGGGTTCCGGCTCCACGTCCGCCCAACGCACTTGTACCTTGATCCACTTGAGCTTGAGCTTGTCGCGGACCTCGCCCATCCACAGCTTATACACTTCCGGGTCGGGGTTGGATTCCACCTGCACGCCCACTTGGAAGCTCTGATCTTCCGCTGGGAGCAACGTGGCGGACGGGACGGGGGTGGCGTCTTGGGCGCGGGTGTTGCTGTTGGGTGCGGGCAGCTCGGCGTTGGTGCTTGGGCCGCTGGCGTCGCCTTGCTGCGCGGCGGTGCGTGCTTCCACTTCAGGGTTGGTCAGGATGGTGAGGCCAATGGCATCGGCGTTGTCGGCAGCGGCGTTGGCCTGTCCGGTGGCGTAATAGATGCCGATGAACGTCAATGCGCCCAGTAGTAGCGTGATGCCCAGCCAGGCGATCACAAACTGGCGGATCTGTCGCTGGCGGGCGCTCAGGGCTGAGGTCTGCTGCATAGTATGCTCCTTCAAGCTCTCCCAAAATTTCTTGCGGCGTGCCGGAGCACGTCTCTATCTATTGTAACGTATCACGACGCGGCACACGGACGTTCGGGCGACGGTCGTCCTACGCTGGGGGGCGGCGGGCGCAGGCCCTCACCCCCCTGGCAAGTCACAGGCCCTCACCCCTCGGCCCCTTTCCTGCAAGGCGGGGGGGAGCAAGGGGCGGGGCGTTTTGTGGGCTAGTGCCTCACGGCCAGCGCGTCACAGGCCGGACACGCGCCGCCCGGTCGGATGATGGCGTAACCGGCCATCGGGTCGGCGCCGTAGTAGGTGAAATCCACGTTCCAGATGATCACCAGCTTGACCTTGCCACTGGTGCGCGCCAGTCGCACGGCTTGGGAGAGCCATTGCGCCTGTTGGCCGACGGTTGTGCCGGAGGCCCAGGCAAACGCCCCGGGTAACGGCCCGAAGCCTTCCGGCGTCAGATAGCCCAGCTCGGTGAAGCACACAGGCCGCGCACCGCCAAAGGCGTTGTAGTACGTGTTGACCATGCCCCAAAAGTAGCGCGTGTAGTAGTTGCCGCGCGGGTCGCCTCTGGTTTGGTAGGGGCTGACAATGCCCTCGTTGTAGTGCGCGCCGATGCAGTCCATGTAGCGCGCAGCACCGGCAGCAGCCATGCCGCGAATGTAACGGTTGTCGTTCCAAACCGCGTCCGCACCAAAAGCCCCTTCCGCGCCGGTGGGAGCGGGTGCGCCACTGATCACGGCCACGCTGGGGTTGGCGCTCTTGATGGCGTTGTAGGCTTGGGCCAGCAGCCGGGTATAGGCGGCGGGGTCTATGTGGCCGTGTGCCCATTCGCGGTCAATGTTTTGCTCGTTCCAGACCTCGATGGCGTCCGGTCCCAGCGCGGCCACCTCGCCCACGAAACGGGCATAGTCGGCAAAATAGCTTGGGTCGGTGACGGCGTTGGCCTCACCCACGATGCCCAACAGCACCTTGAAGCCGTTGGCGTGCGCTTGCTGGATAGCGCCGGCAGCCACGCTGCCCGGGGCGCCGCGCGTGAAGCGGATTTGCCGCTTGACCCAGGTCATGCCCGCATGGTGCATCAGGTCGGGGCGGGAGAAACTTTCCACGTGGCCGCCGTAGCCAAAGCCTCTCAGCCCCGCGCCACCGGCCACCGGTGGGGGCGGGGCGCCCGCGCCGGAAGTGCTGGCACCGGCGCCGGTGCCACTTTCAGAAGCGGCAGGCGCGGCGTTGGCGTTGGTCACCGCGCCGGAAACAGGAAGTTGGCTCAGATAGCCGGAAAGCAGTTGGATGTATTCCCAGTAGACCCAGCCTTCTTGGCCGTTGGCGCTGACCAGCACCCAATCCATGGCGCTGTTGCGCCCTTTCGCCAGAACATTGGTGCCGCGTGTCAACGTGGTGATGACGCGGTAGCCCGTGCCCGCACCGGTGCGCATGTTGACCGATGCGACGATTTGTGCTGGCACGCCCGATCCTTCGGGGAAAGTGTTGCTTTCGGCGGGGGCAGCTTCTGGGGCGGACGGGGCGGCGGGTTCGGCCATCGGCGCGCCGGTGTCCGACGGCGCTTGGCGCACCGGCAGGGTTTCTACGTTCAGCCCCTCGCGCACGTCCAGGTAGTCCGAAGAGACCCAACCTTCTTGGCCGTCCGGCGTGCGCGCGTAAACCCAAATGCCGTTCCAGGGAATATCGTCGCGGGCCAGCAAGGTGAGCGGCGTGCCGCGCACCAGTTTGGCGACAACAGCGTAATCGGTGTTCGGCCCGTGCCGCATGTTGAGCGTGTCGGGGCGCACAGTGGCGTCCGGCCCGCTTTGGGCGCGCACCAGACCAACGGCCAGCAGGCCGGTCATCAGCGCGACAATCAGCGCCCATTGTGCGCTGCGTTGTATCAGAGATCGCGTGTGCATGGTTTTTTCTCTCCCATAGCAAACGAGCGTTTGTAGTCTGCGCGCATCGTCTGCGCACGGATCGCGGGTAGTGTAGCACGCGGGGTAGGGCGGGGCAAGGGCATGGGCGGGGCGCGTTGCGGAAGCGGTGGTTAGTAACGATACCCCGTCACTTCGTCGGTGGAAAATTCCACACTCAGTCCCTGCGCCACGCGGTTCACGAAGTTAAAATAGCTGACGATCAGATGGACGGACGGTCTCTTTTTCCTCGATGACGCAAATCCAGGGCATGGCGTCATCCTGGCGTGGCTGAGCACCGGTCAAAAAAAACGCACCCAATCGTATTATACCGGAATGGAACTTCGACGGGGTGCGTTTGGGGGCGTTTGTCCGGCTACCCGCGATAGGGGCGGGGGCCGTATTGGTCAATGATCAGTCGCTGGAGGGTGTCGTCTCCACTTTGTGCGCGCAAGATGCGCCGATACAGCTCCATGAAGCCGTGCGGTTTGACCAAAAAAACGTTGCAGCCGTTGGCAAAGGCTTTGTCCATCAACGAGCGTTCGTCGAGCATGGTTGCCATCGCCAAGCGCGCTTTGGGATGCTTTTTGTGCAGCAAGGCCAACAAATCCACGCCGTCCATATCCGGCAATTTGTGGTCTATCAGGATCAAGTCCAGCCGCTCGCTGCGTTCGGCGATGGCTTGTGCTTCTTTGGCTGTGCCCGCTCCTTCGACGGTGAGCTTGGCTTGTTGCAACAAGCGCACCAAGAAGTCTCGATTGGCCGGTTCGTCGTCCACCACCAGCGCGGAGGCAAGTTTCAAGGTGGGGGAATCGTCCGGCGGGGTGGTCATGGTGCGGCGTCCTCTGCCTTGGTAGGCGGCTGCGCAGGATCAGGTGGCGCGGGTGGCGTAGGCGATGCGGGCGGCTGCGCGGGTGGCGTAGACGGCGCGGGCGGTGGTGTAGGTGGCGCAGGTGGCGACGCTGGCGGCTTGGGCGGTGGTGTAGGTGGCGACGCTGGCGGCACAGGCGGCGCAGCCGGTGCTGCGGGTTTCGGGGCTTCGTGGGGAGCCTCCGGTTTGCTTTGGGTGGGCGGCGAAGGCTTTTGGGCTGTCGCCGGTGGTTTGGCCGCTTCGCTGGGCGGCTTGGCAGCGCCGTCCGCCGGTTTGGGGGCGGCTTTTGGAGGGGGAGACGGAGGGGCCGATGCCGCAGGCGTTTTTGGGGCGGCAGCGGGCGCGGCGGCTTTGGCGGCCAATTCCTTTTCGTAATGGTCAATCATCGCCAGCAAGTCGGTGACGACCAGCGGCTTGGGCAGATATTGGTCACAGCCGGCTTCCAGGATGCGCTCGCGGTCGCCCATCATGGCATAAGCCGTGATAGCCACCACAGGGCGCCTGTCGTTGCGTGCGCGCAGCGTGCGGATCACGTCCAGGCCGCTGATTGCGCCGGCCAGCTCGATATCCAACAGCACGAGGTCCACGTCGGGGTCATTTTTCAAAACTTCGAGTGCCCCTTCGCCCTCGTCTCGGAAAATGACTTCGCATTTACGGGCGCGCATGATACGTTCGACCAGCGCGCGGTTGACTTCGTTGTCCTCGACATACAAGATGCGCATGGTGTCCCCGTTTGGTTAAGCAGAGGCATCTGTTACGGTGGATTCAGAAGACACGGTGGCCGGTGCTGCGGCCTTGTCGGTATTTTGTTCCTGGACGGGTTGCTCTTTGGGCTGTTCGTAGTACGGCAGCGCGAAGTAGAACGTGCTGCCTTTGCCCAACGAGCTTTCAAACCACATACGCCCGTTCATCAAGCGGATCAGCTGCTGAGAGATTGCCAGCCCCAAGCCGGCGCCTTGCCGCCCTTTTTTGCGGCCTGCCGTCCCCTGGCGAAATTCTTCAAAGATGGTGGCCTTGTCGGTTTCCGCAATGCCGATGCCCGTATCTTCCACCGCGAAGATGACTTCGTTACCCTCGGTGGAAACGCGCAGCTTGATGTAGCCGGAATCCGTGAACTTAGCCGCGTTGGAATACAGATTCAGCAATACCTGACGTACACGCAAGGGGTCACCCAAACACATCGGCAGCGGGTCGGGAAGCTCGCGGGTGAGCTTGACACGCGCGCCTTTGTCCCCCACCAAACCAACCGCCGTCGAAAGCACGCCTTTGACCACCGGCCCCAAGTCAACCGGCTGGATTTCCAGGTCGAGCTTACCGGCGTCCACTTTGGAAAGGTCGAGGATGTCGTTGATGATGTTGAGCAGGTGTTTGCCGCTTTG
>CAZZNC010000069.1:0-9257 GCA_964655405.1 uncultured Anaerolineaceae bacterium
CACGTCCAACACGCGGTCGCTGTGCGGCAACACGGCCAGTTCGCTATCCGTGTAAGCGTCCCAAAGCCGCGCCGTGCCGTCCATACTGGCCGAAGCAAGCAGATTGCCCGCTGCGTTGAAGGCCAGCGCGGTGATTGTGCCGCCGTGCCCTGTCATGTTGCTCACCTCCGACAGCAAAGCGGCGTTGGCGGCGGTGATCGGTTCGAGCGGGGTCACGGTGCTGGCGGCCAGCGTTGCGGTGGGGTAGGGCGTCGGTTCGGTGGTGGGCGTGTCGGTGGGCGGCGGCACAGGCGTATTGGTCGGCACGTTCGGTGCTTGGGTGGCCGTTGGCGGCGGAGTGTCGGTGGGCAGCGCGGCAGGCGTCACCGTTGACGGCCCGTATTGCACGCTGATGTCGCGGTAGGCCTGGTTGTTGGTTTCGTTGCTTTCGGCCACGCGGTTATCGTCGTCCACCGTGACCAAAATGCGCGTGAAGCCCGGGTTGGTAAAGGTGACGGTCAGCCCTTCCCCGGGGACGGTCAGCTCTTGGCCGGCGTTCAGCCCGGGCACGTCGAAGGTGGCGACTTCGCCGCTGGGTTTGAGCACGGCCAGGCGGAACGCGCCCGCCGGTTGGCCGCCGCTGTTGATCACGCGGATGATGTACGTGCCCTGGGCCTGGCCGAAGGCGTCCAACGTGATGGAGGTCGGCCCTTCCAGCAAACTCAGGCTCAAGTCCGGCAGCGTGGGCGTGGCGGTTGTCCCGGGTTGGGTGGGCGGCGGCGTGACGGTCGGCGTAGGCGTGGGCAGCGCGGGGTAAGTGGCCGGCCCGATGCCGTTGCAATTGCCGAGCTGTGTGGTATACGACGCCTTGACCCAGCCCACTTGGCCGTTCCATTGCAATTGCCACCATTTGCCATCGGGACGGTCGGCGTAACCGGTGATGGGCGGCTCTTGGCCGGCGCTGAAGGTCAGGACGATTGCATAGTCGGTGCTGGGGCCGGCGCGGAAGTTCAAATTGGTGTTGATGCGCGCGCGACAAAGCGGGTTATACGGCGTTGGAGTGGGGGGCAACGCGGTAAGTGCGTTGGGCGTTGGCCCGCCCGGGGAAAGCTCCGGCAGCACGGTGACGCGGCGTTGGGCAGGCAACCCCACCACTGCGTTGGAATAGGCGCGCACGGCCAACGTGATCGTGCCCGGGCGTTCTGGCTTGTAGTCCAACACCACATCGAGCGTGTTGGGGCTGACCGCTTCGGCGGGCGGCTGGCTGGCAACGCGCACGCCGTTCACCAGCAGCTCCACCAACGTCACGCCGGAGGCACTATTGGCCCGCGCCTTGACCGTGATCACCTGACCCACGGTGAAGGTGGCGCCTTCTTGCGGCTCGATGATCTCCACCGTTGGACGTTCGACGGTGGGAATAGGCGTGCCCTCAGCAGTGGGGCCTGCGCCGATTTGCAAGTTGCAAGCGAGCGTAGCCAGCAGCAGGGCCGCGCCCACCAGCGCGGTGCGGAAGAGGGCTTTTCGGCTGTGCATATCGCGCTCCTGGATGTTTGCCGTGTGGTTCGAGAGTGTCTCTGTAAGCATTGTAGTTCAAGTTCGGGCGGACGCAAACTTTTAGGTGGGCGCGGGGAGGGTAAACGCGGGGCATCTGTGCGTTTTTGCGGCATAATCGGGCGCATGAAC
This sequence comes from uncultured Anaerolineaceae bacterium, assembly GCA_964655405.1. Lineage (GTDB taxonomy): Bacteria > Chloroflexota > Anaerolineae > Aggregatilineales > Aggregatilineaceae > JALSSH01. Next base: position 1,663 of record CAZZNC010000069.1, read on the forward strand.
ACGGAAAGACATCACGAAGACACGTTGCCCCGTTGGGCGTGGCGCGCCGTGATAGGCGCGGTGACGGGAATCGGCTTGGCGCTGACGGTCGGCACGCTGGTGCTGTGCGCAGGGGCCGCCGACCCGCCGCGTGCCGACCCGCTCGTTTGGCAAGACGCGGCGCTGCCCTGGGCGGACGGTGCGGGGCATTGGTGGCAAGCGTCGCATGTGGCTGCCAACCCTGCCGCTGACTTCACCTTGACGGTGGGCGCGCGCTGGGCTGCGGACGCAGACACGGCGGCGGCTTGGGGCGTTTGGTTGGAACAAGCGGACGGGACGCGCGTGCTTTTTGCGCTGGCGGTTGACGGGTATTGGACGGTGCGGCGCTGCGCAGCGGACGCGCGGCCCGCTGTGGCGGTGGAAACGTGCGCCTCGCCCCGTGCCGAGTGGCGCTGGTTGGCACATCCGCGCATCAACGGAGCGGGCGCGGCCAACACGCTCACGCTGACGCGCGAACGGGACGGGCGCGTGCGTTTGTGGCTCAACCGCGAACGGTTGGCCGCTCCGTCTGTGCAGTGGACGGGGCGTTGGGGCGTGTGGGCGCGCGCTGACGCGCTCACGTGGACGGGGGCACGTGAGCGCGGCGCGGCTTTTCAGGTGCGCGCGCGGCGGTAGAGCACGACGCCGCCGACGAGCAGCACCACCCACCACAGTCCGCCCAGCGGGACAAAGGCGCTCAGTCCGAAATAGCCCAACAGTGCGGCGACAAACATGCGGTTGCGCAAGTCGCGCGTCCAGACGCCGCCCAGTTCGTCCACGCGCTTGCGGGTGTCATACGCCAACCAGCCGCCCGCGCCCAGCACCATCAGCCCCCACCAGTTAAAGGAAAAGATGCTCATCACCCCCACCGAAAGCAGCACCGCGCCCACAATAGCGCGTGTGCGCAGCGGCGTATGCACGCTGTGCGAGGTGTCCTGTGCGGAAAGGTCGTTTGGTTGCCAGGCGGTGTAAAGCAGCCAGCCCCCGATGCCGACCAGCAACAAGGCCCACAGCTCCAAGCGCAGCCCAAACAGATGCTGCAAAGCATAGAGCGCGCCCAGCGCTATCAGCGCCAGACCGGCCAGCGCCGTCCAGTTGCGCTCGGCGATCAGTTCGGGCACGTTGGGCGCGGGCACTGACGAGCGTTTGCGTTTGTCGTTCATGGTCGTTTCCCCTCTGTTGTGATGTATCCTTTATGATATACGTAAATGGCGCGCAAAAGTTGGCAGCGCGGCGACAAATCACCTATGTTCTGAGCACGAAATACACCTATGGACATGGATTCTTTTGGAGGGAGCAAATCAACCATGTTGAGCGACAAAATGCAAGCTGCACTGAACAAGCAAATCAACGCGGAGATGTATTCGGCGTATTTGTATCTGGCGATGGCGGCGTACTTTGAGGCGGAAAACTTGCCCGGCATGGCGCAATGGATGCGCTTGCAATATGAAGAGGAAGTGGCGCACGGGCTGAAGTTCTACGATTATATCCACGAACGGCGCGGACGTGTGTTGCTCGAACCTATCGAGGGCGTGCCGAGCGCGTGGGAATCCCCGTTGGCGGCTTTCGAGGCGGCCTTTGCCCATGAGCAGCACGTCACCGCGCTGATTCACGGGTTGGTCAAATTGGCGACCGACGAAGGCGATTACGCGACACAGAGCTTCTTGCAGTGGTTCGTGGACGAGCAGGTCGAAGAGGAAGCGTCCGTTGACGCGGTGGTGCAACAGTTGCGCCGCGTGAGCAATTCGTCCTCGCTGCTGTTTTTGCTGGATCGTGAGCTGGGGCAACGTCCGTCGGGCGCTGCCGAGGACGGCGAGGCCTAACGCGGCGAGCATTGCGGCGTGTGCAGAACGTGCCGAGGGGAACTTAGCCGACCCCTCGGCACGTTGGCGTTAACGGATGCCCGTTGGCACGGACACCGCGCGCTTGTCAGCGCAAAGTTTCCGAACGTGGATCGAGCAACACCAGCAGCCCCAGCGCGCCCATGTTGGCGAAAAGCAGCGGCGCCAGGAACGGCGCGCCGCGTAAGAAGCGTTCGGCAACGAACGCCCCGTGCGCGGTCAAGTTGTCGTCCACGTGCAAAATGGCCCCGACCAGGCCGGTCACGATCAACAGCAGCATGGCTAGCGTGTAGATCGTGAGGTCGGCGCGGGTGGGGCGTTCCAGAAAGCCCAGCGTCGCCATGACGACGGTGGCGAACACGCCCACCACCAACGGAATCCACAGCCAGCCATTTTCAAAGCCCGTGCGCGCATGGTCGAGTACAGCGCTGATGACGGTGAACAGCGTGCCCAGGCTGAACATCAGGAAGTAGGCGCGGGTTTTGCTGAGCGGCAAGCGCAAGAAGTGCCCGTTTGCCAACCGCAGCCTGCCGCTATCCGGCGGGTCTTCGACCCATGCGGCGCTCAGCCCCCACAGCCCGACCAGCCCGAACATCAGCGGCCCCAGGATGGGCGGCCCCCAAACCAGCAGCCGCACCGTCAACTGTGCGCCTTCCGGACCGGCGGGCAGCGCGGCGCGGAGCAGGTGAAAGTACGCCCCCAGCAGGCCGACGAGGGCACTGCTGACGAGCACCACCGTCGCCAGTCCGGTTGCCAAAGCGCGCCGCCGCAACGCGATCATTCCCGCGACCAGCAGCAGCACGCCGGCAATCGGCCCAAACAGGATCGGTATCCACTCATACGGCACGATTGTCCCGCTGATTCGGTGGGCGAGGTAGATATCCACACCCAGGAAAAGCTCGTTCAGCGCGGCCATCAACAACAGGGCCTGATCCCGCGAGAGCGGAATTTTGAAACGTCGCACGGGCGGGACAACGGTTGCCAGATGATACATGCTATTTACTGGCCTCCGTGTCGGCAGGGGCGTCGGTTTCGGCGGGCGCTGCGTCGGCGGGCGGGGTTTCCATGCTGGTCTCTTCGCTCAAACCGGCGGCTTCCATCTTCTCGTTGACGATCTCGCGCAGCTCGGCCAGCGCGTTCAGCATCTCGTAAGCGCCGTGCCACTGCGTGTAGTCCGGCCCTTGCATCCAGGCCCCGAACTTGGCCGTGCGGCCCCAGTGGTGCCACAGGTTGAAGAAGATGAAGTCGAAAGGCTCGTCGAAAGGCGCGTCGGTCAGCAGCCCGTTGTCCTTGAGCGGCTGCACCAGGTCGCGGCTGTCTTGCACCAGCGCGTTGACCGATTCGGTGGCGGCGTCGGCGTCGCTGTAGAAGTCGGTGACGAAGGTGTCGTTGTGGCACTCCAAGCAGACCTTTTGCATCCGCACCTGGTTGTCTTGCCAGGCGGGGCGGCGTGCGCTGACGGGGGCAAAGAGATACCAGGTCAGGCGCTCGCCCACGTCGTGCGTGGTGGCGGCGTCGCCAAAACCGCTCATGTGGCAAGTGGCGCAGGTCGGCGCGGGGAAGTCTGTCACGCCCAGCGTACCCGCTTCGGCGTCCCAGTTCCAATGATCGCCGTTCACCGCGTAGGCGATGCCGTGCGGCGATTCTTGGTAGATTTCCCACTGCGGATGATCCGGCCCGATGTGGCAGGCGTTGCAAGTTTCCGGCTTGCGCACTTGCTCCAAGCTGAACTCGTGGCGCAAATGGCACGTTTGGCAGCGCCCGACCGAACCGTCCGGCGCAGGACGCCCCACGCTGTGGCAAACTTGGCAAGCAAAGCGCGTGATCTCCGGCCCTTCCATGTTGAAAAGGCTGTTGCGCGAGCGATCCGGATTGTACGTGCCTTCCGGCACGGCTTCGTATTGTGCCAACAAGTCCGGCGGCAAGGTGTCTGCGCCATTGTATGCCACAAAAGCGGGCAGCGCGTGGCGGCTGGCGTTGAATTCTTTCACCTCGGCTTGGTGGCACTGCTCGCACATGGCCGTCGAAGGCTCGCTCAGGATGTAGGTGCCCTCGTGTTCCTCGGCGCCCGGGTAACCTTCTTCCACTTCGTGGCAGTCTTGACATTCCACATTGGCGGCGGCCATCGTGCTATGGCCGTATTGCTGCACGATGCCGGGCGTGTTGCGTTCGTGGCAAACAACGCAATCGTTGTCGCTGTTTTCCAGCGCGTTGACACGCTCCGGACCGGCGGCGGTTTCGTCGGACTTGCTGACGGCGGAGATGATCAAAATCAGCCCCAACACGATCAGCACGCCGACCAGTCCGAGCACAAGCACTCTGCCGGCCATCCACAAACTTTGTTTCTCGTGTGTTTCGCTCATCAAGCACCCCTCATTTATACGTCTTGACAGTGGTTGCAACTCCGATGCGCTTTCATGCGTTTTTGAAAAGAGCATCAATTCGCAGTGTAGCATTGTGAGAGGCTTCACGCCTTGATCTAGATCAAGTTTTTGATGAGCTAAATCAAATTTATTCGCAGGGGAGCGGGCATTAGGGGCTTGTGGCGCAAGGGGGACAGCCGTCGGTGGCGATGTGTTGCAAGGTTTCGCGCTGGGTGATGACCACGGTGGAACGGTCGTAGCGGATCGCGCCTTGCGCTTCCAACGTGCGTAGTGCGCGGCTGATCGATTCCGGCGTCGTGCCCAGATAGGCGGCGATGGTGGTGCGTGTGATCGCGTTGTCGTCGGCGGACGGGGTGGGGCGTTGGAGCAAAAAACGTGCCAGCCGTGCCGTCACCGGATAGAGCACCAGGTCTTCGATCTGCTGCGAGAGCGCCCGGGTGCGGCGGGCCAGCGTTTGGATCGCGTCCAACGCCAGTTCGGGATGTTGGCGGATGGTCTCGCGGAGCACTTCACCGACCAGTGCCCAGGCGACCACGCGCGTCAGCGCGGCAACACCGGCAGGCGCTGGCCCGCCGTCAAGCGCCGCAATGTCGTTGACCGACTCCCCCGCGCCCGCGATGCGCAAGATATGTTCCCTTCCGGCGCTGTTGACGCGAAAGACTTTGAGCTGTCCGCTTTCCAACAGCCACACGTTGGGAAAGCGTTCTCCCTGGGTCAACAGCAATTCGCCGGTGCGGAAGGTGTGGCGGGTGACGTGGGCAGCCAGCGGGATTTGTTCGGCGGCGGTGAGCACGCGAAAGTATGGGAGCTGGTCGAGCGTGACATGCGATGCTGAGGCGGACACGTGCGCTTCTCCCCATGAGCAGCCGGACGCTAAGGATAATGATAGTCCCATTGGCTGGTTCCGGCGACTTTTTACACGGCGGGTGTGCAGATGTTCGAAGGTGATAAAAGAGTCTAAAAAAGCCTTTTCAATCGCTGCATACGTTGCCGTTTTGACGTAAGATGAAAAGAGGGGAGCACCGCGTGTTTTGAGCACAATGGGGGGGCGCGGCTTTATTGGATGGTGGCTAAGGAGAGGGTTCAGACAATGAAAGCACGATATGTGTGGATTGGTGTGTTGATCTTGATGGCATTGGCGCTGGGTGGGGTGCTGAGCGCCCCTTCAGTGGGCTATGCTGCTCCCACGTTGCGAGAAGACTGCATTTCTTACGATCCGACTTCGCTGTATATCTACCAAGATGGGGCGATGTGGGTCTTGAGCGATGGCGCGTCGCGTATGGCTGTTTTTGCCAGCCAGTCAGACGCGCAGCTTGGCTTGCAGGTGGCTTCGCTCTATACCCAACAATGCTTCATCGGGCGCGGCAACAGCCGCCCAGACCGTCAGCGTTACATCTTTGGGTATTGGATGGGCAGCTCGGGGCTGGGTGGATCGTTGCCGGAAAATGATTGCATCGCCTATGACCGCAACAACTTGGCGGTCGAAAACCTGGGCGCGAACGGCTGGCGTTTGAACAGCGGCAACAGCGCGCTGGTGCTTTTCGACAACCAGGGCGACGCGCAGCAAGGCTTTGACTTGTTCCGCAACTATGACCGCTTGTGCTTCATCGGGCGCGGCACGGACTATATCACGACGTATTTGTACGCGGATATGATCATGTTCGACCCTGGAGTCCTCGTGACGGTGGTTCCCTTCGTGCCCGTGCAACCGATGCAGCCTGTGGTGACCTTACCCCCTGCGGCTGTGGTGACTTTGCCGCCCGCCGCCATAGTGACCTTGCCGCCTGCGGCTGTTGTGACCTTGCAGGCTCCGGCACAACCGTTGCAGCCGGTTCAACCGCTCCCCTTGCCGCAGGTTACCCTGGTGCCCTTCGACCCCATCCCCATCCCGCCGACCGTGCAAGAAGATTGCCTCAGCTACGATCCGAGCGCACTTTACACGTACCAGGACGGGGCGGTGTGGATCTTGACCGACGGCACAGCACGCATGGTGGCTTTTGCCAACCAAGCCGATGCCGATTTGGGGTTGCAGGTGGCGCGTTTGTACACGCAGCAATGTTTCATCGGGCGTGACAATACCCGTGCAGACCGCGAGCGCTATATCTTCCAATACTGGAAGGGCAGCTCGGGCCAAGACGGCACGTTGCCGGAAAACGACTGCATCGGCTACGACCGCAACGCGATCCAGATCACCGACGTGGGCGCGAACGGTTGGGCATTGGACGACGGCCCTTCGCGGCTGTTGCTTTTCGACAACCAAAACGACGCCCAGCAAGGGCTGGACTTGTTGCGCAACTACGACCGCTTGTGTTTTGTGGGGCGCGGCACAGATCACATCATGACGTACCTGTACGCCGATATGATCATGATCGATCCAGGCCTGTTCATGCCGATTGACCCGGGTATTTTCGTGCCGATTGACCCCGGCGTCCTCATTCCGGTGCCCGGGGAAGACTGCGTGGCGTACAACCCGGGTGGGTTGGTGTTGCGCAACTTGGGCGTGATGGGCTGGCAGCTCACCGACAACGCCAGCGACTTGTTGCTGCTCGACGATCTGCAAGATGCACAACTGGCGGCACGGGTGGCGCTGGCTCATTCCGAGCTGTGTTTTGTCGGGCGTGCCAACGCGCGCCCCAACCGCGATGCCTACATCTTCGAATATTGGAAGAGTCCTTCGGGCTACAGTGTGGACGTGCCGAACACCGATTGCGCGGCTTATAACCCTGCCGGTTTGGTGGTGGTGGACGGCGGCGCTAACGGTTGGTATGTGGCCGAAGGCACGCAGACTTTGCTGCTGCTGGATACGCAAAACGACGCCAATGCCGCCCGCGACATCCTGGCGAATTACAACGAGCTGTGTTTTGTAGGGCGCGACAACCCGCGTCCTGACCGTGACCGTTACATCCATACCTATCTGCGCCAGGCGACCGGTGCACCGGCCCCCGCGCCGACTTCGCCACCGGCTGCGCCGACTTCGCCGCCGGCACCGGCTCCGGCGTGCCCAGGCGCGCCTGCTCCTCGGATGCAGGTGGGGCACAGCGGGCGCGTGACCTTCTCGACGGGCGTGCCGGTGCGCTTGCGTTCCGGCCCGGGAGTGGGTTACCCGATCTTGCAGCTTTTGCCGGAAGGGACGACCTTCAGCGTGATGGCTGGCCCGACCTGCGCGGACGCTTACGAGTGGTGGGGTGTGCATCTGCCGACCGGCGTGGAAGGCTGGGTGGCAGAAGGCTCCCCGGGCAATTACTTCATCGAACCCGTCGGCCCGTAAGGTGCTGTGACAACTTTCGAGATACCGTCTCCTGACTGCATGGTCGCATCCGGCTTCGGCTGGGTGCGGCCTATTTTGCCCCCT
>CAZZNC010000070.1:0-9251 GCA_964655405.1 uncultured Anaerolineaceae bacterium
GCACAAGCCGTGCAAAACGGCGCCGCCGGCATCATGTGTACCCATCCCCCCACCTTCGACACCGACGGCCTGACCGTGATCGTCATGCGCAGCGTGGAAGATGCGTTGTTGCGTTGGTCGCAGCTCGTTTTGCAAAAATACGGCACGACCGTCATCGCGGTGGCGGGCAGCACCGGCAAAACCACCACCCAACACGCCATCGCCCAAGTGCTGCGCTGCGCCCACACCGTCTACGTGGGCGAAAATGTGCTCGACGGGCGCTTTGGGCTTCCTTTGGCGCTGGGCAAACTGACGCCCGACCATCGCTTCGCCGTGCTGGAGTTCAACACCACGCACATCGGCGAAATGGCCGAGCTGGTCACTTTGGCTCGTCCCATCGTCGGCGTGGTGACCTCCGTTCAGCATCGCCAGATGGGACATTTCGGCTCGCTGGAAGCCGTTGCAGGGGAAATGCGCGCGCTGCTCCAGGGATTGCCGGAACAAGGCTTGGCCGTGCTGAATTTCGACGATCCCTATGTGCGCATCCAAGCCAATGACGCACAAGTTTCGGCGCTCACCGTAGGATTGGACATCACCGAACCGGCTTTTGGCGCCGATTTGCTGGCCTACAATGTGCTGATGGACGCCGACAAGACCGGCTTCGATTTGCGCTACGGCCAGGCACGCTACCCCGGGCATTGGATACCCTGGCTGGGCATATCGCATTTGTATAGCGCGCTGTTGGCGCTGGCCGTTGGCATCAGCTACGGCGTGCGCTTGGAAGACGGCTTGGCCGCCTTGACTGAACTCGAACCCTTGCAAGGGCGCATGTGTCCTTTGGAAGGCGCTGGCGGCTGTTTGCTGGTGGACGACAGTTGCAACGCCAGCTTGGAAGCCGTACTGTCCGCGTTGGACTGGCTGCACGCGGTCAAAGAACAGGGGCGCACCATTTGCATCTTGGGTGATCCCGACGATCTGGGCACGCATACCGCCCTCGCACCGGTGCAAATCGCCCGACGCGCCGCCGAAACGCTCGACGTGCTGGTGACGGTGGGCGACTTCGCCGCCGAGATCGGACGCGCCGCCATTGAAGAAGGACTGTCGCGGGATAGCGTGGCGATCACCTTCAGCACCGGAGACGCGGCCCAAGCCGTCCAAGACAGCCTCGGTCCGCAAGATATTGTGCTGGTCAAGGGCGGGCAAGCGGCACGGTTGGAGCGCGTGGTGCAACATTTGCTGGCCCATCCGCAAGACAGCACCAAATTGGTGCGCCAAACCGGCCTTTACGAAGTCGTTTCCGCAGAACGCCCGATGCATCCTTCATGGGTCGAGGTGGACTTGCAAGCCATCGCCTACAACACCCGCCGCCTGAAGGACATCATCGGGGAAGACGTGGCGCTGATGGCCGTTGTCAAGCGCGACGCTTACGGACACGGTGCGGTTGCCGTCAGCACCACCGCGCTCAACAACGGGGCGCAATACCTGGTCGTTTCCTCGCTGGACGAGGCGCTGACGTTGCGCAACGCGGGCATCATCAAAACGCCGATCTTGGTGGACGGCTACGTGCCGCCCTGGGCAGCACGTGAAGTTTTGCAACACCGGCTCACCATTGCGCTGTATGACGCCGAAACCGCCCGCCTCTTCGAGCGCGCCGCCAGCGACGCCGAACAGCCGATCCGTGTGCATGTCAAGCTCGATCTGCTCAGTGCCCAGACGTTCGGACTGTTGCCCCAAGATGTAACGCATTTTTTCCGCACCCTGGCGCTCATGCCTCACCTGGAAATCGAGGGCATTTACGCCGATTTTCCCCATGCCCACGAGGATTTGGAAACGGCCCACCAAGATGTGCAGCGCTTTGAAAGCCTGGTCGCGCCGGTACGCGCGGCGGGTTTCCACTTCCGCTATCAGCACGTCGCTAACTCGGCCATTGCCCTCCATATACCGGAAGCGCGTTTTAGCATGGTGCACGTCGGCAGCGCGCTTTACGGACTTTCCCCCGGGCCACTCGCCCCGTTGCCCGCCGACTTTTCGCCCGCGTTGGAATGGAAAACCGTCATCGGACAGATCAAGCGTCACTCGCAAGGAAACGGCTCCAACTCTCCGCGCAACGCACCGAGCAGCGCGCAGCGTGTGGCGTTGTTGCCGGTGGGCTTTGCGGACGGTTTCCGCTATGCGCCGCTTGGCTGGCCGCACGTGCTGGTACACGGTGAACACGCGCCGGTGCTGACCCCGGGCGGCTTGGACGTGACCGCCGTAGATATTTCGCGCATCGAAGGCGTGGAAGTAGGCGAAGAAGTCGTGCTGCTGGGGCAACAAAGCCCCCGCGTGCTCACGGTCAGCGAGATCGCCGAGCGTCTGAACGCCACCCCTCAAGAAGTGCTCTGCACCATTTTGGCCCGTGTGCCACGCCTACGCTGAGCGACAACGCGAACGGTTTTCGGTGAAGCGAAATTGCCCCGCCTCCCCCTGCAAAATCAGGAAACCTCATCTTGTAATTAAGTTTCCCTTGATATTTTCCGCCATTCTTTCGCGCACTATATTTTTAAGTTATTATGGATGGCGCTAGCATCTACCCATCTATCTCTAACTATGCCTAAATGGAGGGACCATTATGCCTCGGAAAGTTTCTGATTCAGCCGAAGAACTTGGCGCTATCGTGTTGGCATTCACCTCGTCCGTGCGCAAAGAAAACATCCGCCCGCTCTTCGAAAAATACGGCCTGGACAATATCCAACCCGACCAATGGTATCCTATGCGAGACATTATCAATTTGCACCATGAGTTGCTCGACGTATTCGACAAAATAGCCTGGGGAATCGAAATCGGCAAAGTCGTGACCGCGCAAAGCGAACCAATTCCCTATGAAGAATACGTGCAAAACCTAAGCGCGGTCTACCGCTCCGTACATCGCGGAGAAGGCATCGGAAGCGTTCGAGGAGAACTGATCGCGGCGGGTCATGCCGTCATCACAAGCGACACGCCCTACCCCGACGACTTGGAATACGGGGTGTTTTACGGCATTGCCAAAGCTATGCTCCCACGAGGAGCTAGTGTCACGGCATACTACGACGAAGATACAGTACGGCGCGATCAAGGCGGCGATTACACCGTTTATCACATCGTGTGGGAATGAATTTTTCCCCTACTGTGTCCGCGTACATGCACAACGACGGGGGCTATACACTGAAGTTGCACAGCGCATAGCCCCTCCATGATCGATCCTCGTACCGGTTGTGCGCACTCAAATCCACGTGGCGCAAGGATGGGAGACGTTGTTTTTAGACCAAGAACTCCCCTGCGCGGTAAAACGGAATGCCGTCCACGATAATCTCGCCGCCGTCTTTCATGCTGTGCACCATATCCCAATGGATCGCGCTCTCGTTGACACCGCCGGTTTCCTTATAGCTGCGCCCTAGCGCCATGTGGATCGAGCCGCCGATTTTCTCGTCAAAGAGGATGCTGCGCGTCATGCGGTCAACGGCCTTGTTCGTGCCGATGGCAAATTCGCCCAGCCGCCGCGCGCCTTCGTCGCTATCCAGCATCTTGCGCAAAAAAGCCTCGCCACGCTCGGCACTGACTTCCACCGCGCGCCCGTCTTTGAAGACCAAACGCACACCCGCAACCTCATTGCCCAAATACACACACGGATAGTTGAACTCCACGTGCCCGTTGACCGAATCTTCGACCGGACTGGTGAAAATTTCGCCGTCGGGAAAGTTGACTTCTCCGTGCGCGCTGACCCAGGAACGCCCGCCGAAATCGAAGGTCATTTCGATGCCCGGGCCGCGCACTTCAGCATGTTTCTTGTCAGCCAGCCACGCCGTCAGCCGCTCTTGTTCGTCGCGGAAAGTGCGCCAGTGTGCCACCGGATCGGGTAGATCCAAGCCGCAAGCGCGGTACACGAATTGCGTATACTCGCCCAAGCTCATTTCGGCGGTTTGCGCCAGCGCCTGCGTCGGCCAGCCCACCACCGTCCAGCGCAACTCGCCCGCGTCGTAACGCTCCATATAGCGCCGCTGGAACGGCAGTGCGCCCTGGCGAAACTGCGTGATGCGATCCGGATCTACTGTGGAAAGCGCCTTGGTATTGGCAGGTGCTTTGAGGAAAAAGATCGCGTCGGAATGTTCCGCCCACGACAACATAGTCGGGTCCACATGGCTGAGCTGCTGTTCGTCGGCCAAACGCAAATACAGCTCGAAATAGTCGCAATAGTCCGGCGAAATCATGGCGGACGTTTGCAAGTTCGGCACGCCGCCGCGCCGCAACACGGCCTCGGTCAGCGCTTCGATCAGCGGGGAACACGTGGCCGTATTGCCGATGATGGTCACGTACTCTCCACGTTGCACCGGCGAGCTGTACTCGGTCAACACTTTGGCAAGTTCGGTGGCAAAAATACGTAAGTCTTTCATAGCTTCATCCCTCAAAAACTCTTTTCGCTTCTGGCAAAATGGACAAGCTGCGCCGCAACGCAGCGCGGCGGATCATACACGCGCGTTCCCCAAAGAGCAAACAGCCCGACCTTTGACGGTTGGGCTGCGCGCTAATTTTTACCAACGCCGTGCGCTCATTGCACCACCTGGTCCGGCACAGATTCCTCGTACTTGGTAGGGCACTTGAGCGTGATTTCGTCCGCATAGAAAACCGGTTCCCCGTCTACGATCTCCAGCCGTCCGGCCATGATCGCTTGGGCCTCGTTTTGCAACAAATCGGGGATTTCCTTGTCGTGCGCCACCACCTGCAAACGCGGCACGTCTGGATTGATGACCGCTTTGTGCAACACCAACGCCAACCCGCCCTGTTCGCGGATGGCGTCATTGTCGTTGGGTACACTGGCTACGACAAAACGCAGCTCGTTGGTCTCTGGGAAAAAATTCGGCTCGCCTACCACCGCGCCGGAAATGCGCACCTTTTTCCCCCACATGCTTTGGTCGTTGAGCAATTCCTCGACCGTCGTATAGTAGCGCGCGCCGATGCCTGTGCCGGAGACCATCAAATAGGCAATTGCGCCCAGGATCACCAGCCCCAAAACCAAAAATTGCCAGCGTCCAGAACTGGCGCGGCTGCGCTGGGCTTCCAAAGCGGAGGCGGATTTTTCCCAGCCGTCCGGTTGCGGCTCTCTTTGTTCCAAACGTGCGTTTGCCATAGCGTCCCTCGTCCGTCTCTGTTCTTCACATGCCATCCAACAGCGTATCAACCGTGATTGTAGCAACACCACGCCGGATTGCACACTCTTCTAAGCGTCGTCCGTTTCCGTTTCCGGCTCACCGCGAGTCATATACACACTGCCCACAGCCAAGATCGCCAACACGCCGGAGAACGCAATCAATGCGCCCAAGTTGGCCCCGTCAGAGTGACTCTCGGTGTCGTGTCCATCTTGCGCCCACACCGTCAGCGGCGCGCTCAAAAGGGCCACCGCCAGCAACAAGCTCACCACCAAAGTCAACATGGAAAAGCGTTTCATGGTGTCGTTTCCTTCTCTCCTCCGCCGCATAGGTTCGCGCGCCATTATACAACGAGCAGAGCGCTTCGCACAGGAAAAACAGCGCAGCGCGCCCCAAACGCAAAGCGTGCCGTGCGCCCCCTTCACAATGCAGGGCCGCGCGGCACGCCCAAGCCGCGTACACGTTCGGTTTACGCTTCGTCGGGGTTCGCGGTGTCCGGCGTGTCCTCGCTGTCCTCAGCGGCAGGCTCAAGGGCAGCGGAGGACTCGTCCGCCACATCTGGCGTGGCCTCGGCTTCGGCCTCAGCTTCGGTCTCGGCCTCATCCGCGCCGGTTTCGTCTTTCGGCAGCGCGGCGATCTCGGCAGCCTGTTCGCGCACTTGCTCCACGAACTCCTGTGCCTCTTCGCTAACCGCCTCCACGACGGCTTCCACCGCCTCTTCGACGGCTTCTTCGTCGCCGGCTTCGGCGGCCTTTTGCGCGGCGCGTTGACGGTCTTCTTCCGTCTCGTCAATGCCCCAACGTTGCGTGAAGCCTACACGCCGTTGTTCCGGCTCCAAACGGCTAATGCGCAACTTGAGCCGGTCGCCTTTTTTCACATAGCTGTACGGCTCTTTGAGCGAACCGTCGCCCATTTCGCTCAAATGGAGCAGCCCTTCTAGCCCATCGTCCAACGCGATGAACGCTCCAAAGTCCACCACATTGGTCACCGTGCCTTCCACCAACATCCCTTCGTAGTAGCGTTCCAGCGCCGTATCCCAGGGGTCGGGCAAAAGCCGCTTGCGGCTGAGCGCAATGCGGTTGGCTTCACGGTCTAAGCTGAGCACGTAAACTTCGATCTCCTCGCCCACCTTCAACACGTCGCGCGGATGATCCACGCGGTGCCAGGCCAGTTCGCTGACGTGGATCAACCCGTCCGCGCCGCCCAAGTTCACAAATGCTCCAAAGTCGCGCAGACCGGTCACGACGCCACGCACGATATCGCCCTCGTTCAGCTCGGCAAGCAAACGGGCTTTTTGTTGCGCGCGCCATTCGCGTTGGGCTTCGCGTTCGGAAAAGATCAGGCGGCGACGATCCTGGTCGACTTCGATCACCTTGACGCCGATGCGCTTGCCGATCAAAGCGTTGAAGGCTTCACGGCGCTCGTGCCCTTGCAGTCCGGCACGCACCGAAACCATGTGTGAGGCCGGTATAAAGCCTTCCAAGCGCCGCCAACTGACCAGCACGCCGCCGCGATTGTGCCCCGTGACGGTAACTTCGACCGCCTCGTCTTTTTCCAAAAGTGCACGGGCAGCGTCCCAGTCGTGTTGCTGCAAGCCCATATTGATCGAAACGATCAAGTTACCCTCGCTGTCGCGCGGGTTGAGCACGTACACCGGCACACGCTGCCCCACTGCCAGGGAAGCGCGAAACTCCGGAACCAGACGTTCCAAGTCCTGCGCCGTCACCAAGCCGTCCTGTTTAGCGCCCATGTCCACGATGATCTCGTTCGGCTCGACTTGCAAAATAGTCGCCTCGCGGATCTCACCACGTCGCGGCGGCTGGTAGTCGAACGATTCGGCCAGCAACGAGGCGAAATCCTCGTCGTGGTTTTCGCTTTCAGCGCGGGCGGCCTCTTCGGCGTCGTGATCGTTATCCGGTTGTGGCTGCTGCTGTGTATGTTCCTCGAAGTCCATCTGTCTATCTACCACCTTATGTTTAGGAGTTGACCAGGCTCACAGTGGGCTAGGCACGCTTTTCGTGCAACGGTGTCGTGTGTTAGCGTGTTGCCTTGAAGGACGCGGTAATGATACACCCCCTGCTATCGTGTTAGGCCACGATGTGCAATCCAGTTTTAACCTAACTGTGAACAGCATAGATTAAGTATATCCTGAGGGCAAGTTCTCAACAAGCATGACCGAAGTCTCACTTTGCGCCCTTTTTTCAGCGCGTTTCCAAAAAGCGGTCGAGTTGCTGCACCAGCGCGTCGGGCGCGTCTTCGCTCAAGTAGTGTCCCGCGTCCGGCACAAAGTACGGCCCGCGCGCACGCGGCAAAACTTCCTTCCAATGCTGGGCCACATCGGGCGTAAAAACGGGGTCGTTCTCGCCCCATAAAAGCAGTGTCGGCACCCGTTGGAGCGTTCCCAAGCGTTCCTCCAGATCGCGCATTTCTCCGGCGGATGGATGCGAAGCGGAGATGCTGATCATACGCGGGAATTGCACCAACGCGCCCCGACTGCGCACATCCCGAAACGGCACTTTGTACGCTTGCAGCACCGTCGGGGAAAGCTCGCGCGCTGTCCAACGCTGCACACCCAGGGTAAAAGCCAAGTTCAGCGGCCCGAACAACAATTCCCCCACCCCACGCCGCGTGACCAAGCGCACCAACGGATGCAAACGGTGAACATAGCTTTCCTGAAACGCCCATGTGTTCATCAACACCAGGCGCTTGACGTTTTCCACATGGCGAATGGCATAGCCCAAGCCGAAAGGTCCGCCCCAATCCTCCACAATCAGCGTCACGTTGCGCAATTCCAAACCCGTGATCAGCTCGATCAAGTTATGCGTATGGCGGCGCAAGGTGTGGTAACGGCGGCTGCCCGGCTTGTCGCTCAGCCCATAGCCGATGTAGTCCATCGCCACGCAACGGTAACCCCGGGCCGCGTAATAGACTATCGGCGCACGAAACTCAAAACTCCACAGCGGATATCCATGCGCAAAGACCAACACTTCGCCATCAGCGGGGCCGTCGTCCACATAGTGCATCCGCGTTCCGTCGCTGAGGGTGTAGTAATGCGACTCAAACGGATACAGCGCGCGAACGGTGGCGGGCAGCACGTCGGATCTCACCGCGTCCTCTCTCGTGTAGCAATGGGGCCAGAACGCCTCTTATTGTACGCTATTCCGCTTCCCGCGCACGCCTCTTTCCACTTTTTGCTTTTTCTTGCGCCAGCGCAGAGCAAGCGTATGTCTTTGGAACGCGAACCCGTGCTACACTAGAAATGTGCGGGCGTACCCCTAGGAGAAAAACACGATGCGTATTCGGCAACATCTACAACGCGGCATCATCGCGCTGGCACTGTTGGGGTTGTTGCTTGGCGTGCAAGGAACTCCGCTGCACGCGCAAGACGATCCGCAGCAAGAGATCGAGGAATTGGCGTTGCAAGTCTACTTGCAAAACTTGCGCGCCGGAAACTACACCGATTGGATTGGTGGTGCTCTCGGTGACCCGGAAACATGGAGCGACCCCACTGCCGTCGGCATGAACTTGGCCGACCAAACGCTAACCGGCCTCATGGACGACGCGGATTTTACGTTCGACACGCTGGAACGTCCGGTGCTGGTGAACTTGTGGGCATCATGGTGCGGGGCTTGTTTGGTCGAGATGCCGCACATAGTCAAAGTGGCTACCGCGCCTGACGAGCACAACTTCGACGTGGTCTTCGTCAACACATGGGACGAGCAGCAAGAAGCCGAAACCGCGCTGGCCGACTATCCCGACAACATCACAACCACAATCGACGAGGCCGATTTTGCCACCTATGTGAAGGTCATCGGCATTCCCACGTCGCTGTTAGTGGATAGCGACGGCACGGTGCTCGCCGTGTACATCGGCCCGATCACACGCACGGCCATCGCGTTCATGGACGCAGTCGCTGCGCATCCCGGCGTAGGCTCGTTCGACGTTTCCGCCTACGCAGACATCGAACCGCAACCCGCACTCGAGCCGGTCTCGTTGGACGAAGCCACGCCCATCACCTATGACGAGAGCGTCGAGGATGCGATCACCGACAACTCGTACCAAATCACCTACCGCTTCAGCGGAAAGGCGGGCGACACGGTGCATATCGAG
>CAZZNC010000071.1:0-9157 GCA_964655405.1 uncultured Anaerolineaceae bacterium
GCTCTTTGGCAACATCCGCCGCCAACGCCATGCGGGTTGTGCCTGCGTCCATCGCACCGAAGAGAAAGGCCGAGAAATTGACGCCGATGGGGTTGTTGCTGGCGAGAAAGGCCACCGTAATCCCGTCGAAGCCCAGCCCCAAGCTCTGGTTGCCCTCGTAATCATAATTGACGCCCAAAGTTTGGATGCCCCCCGCCAGCCCCGCCAGACAACCCGCAATGAACATCGTGGCGATGGTTACCTGCTTGACGTTCACGCCGGCGTACTGTGCCGCGTGTGGGTTGTAGCCGGTCATACGCAACTGAAAGCCGAACGTCGTGCGGTAGAGCATGAACGCGATCAAGATCGAGGCGATGACGGCCAAGAAGATGCCCACATGCAGATCAAAATTCGGCGGCACGTGGTAGATCACGGGCAACTTGGCACTATCCAAAATGCGCGGGGTACGCGCGATGGCATCTTGCGCTGAGTCCGGGCTGGCAAACGGGCCGGAACGCGAACCGTCGCTGCCTGTGGAAATGAGCCAGCCGGCAAATTGCGCGGCAATGTAGTTGAGCATGATCGTCGTGATCACCTCGTGCGCGTCCGCATACGCCTTCAGCGCGCCCGCAATGGCCGACCACAGCCCCCCAACCAACACCGAGGCAAACACAGCCAGCGTCACATGCAACACCGGCGGCAGCCCCTTGACCGCAAAACCGACCCAGGCCGCCACCACCGAGCCGAGGATCAATTGCCCTTGTACCCCGATGTTGAAAAGGCCGCTTTTGAAGGCGAAAGCCACCGAAAGGCCAGAAAGGATGAGCGGGGTCATGTTGCGGAAGGTCGCCAACAAGCCGCGCGGTTCGAGGAACGCGCCTTCGATCAGTCCCTCAAAGGCAGTGATCGGGTCGCGTCCGTCCAGCAAAATCAAAAACGAGCCGACCAACACCGCCGTCAAGACGGAAAGCGCCGGAATGAGCATCCCTTGCACCACCGGCCAGAGCCGCGCGCGCCACCTGGCGCGACGGGGCGCAGCGGGGGGTGCTTGGGAGTAAGCCGATGTCGTCATAAGTCCCCCATAAACCAGAAAATCATCGTATCGCCGTAAACACTACCATCTACCTCGTCCATGTAGGCAGTCATTATAACGACAGTGGCAGGGTTGTCGAAAAACTGCGCGGGGAACACGCTCAAGACAAGAAACGTCGGGAGATAACGTTCGACGCTTATACGCCGCTTTTTGGCGCTGAGATTGTGAATCTCGCTATAATAACGGCTGTATTTTGGCTCGACACAAGGAGGAACGATGTTGAAGAACAAATGGTACACACTGGTAGGAGCGCTGCTGATTGTAGCGCTGATGGGAAGCGGCACCCTGGCTTTTGCCCAGGATGGCACCCAAACGTTCATGTCCGATGATGGCACACTCTCGTTCGAATATCCGGCAGATTGGATCGCTGAAGATTTCTTCGGAGTGATTCTCCTCGCCAACTCGGAAGATACGTTCAACGCCATAATGGGAGACGCGAAACAAATCGCCCCCGGGCAGGTGTTGATCCTGGCTGTGACACCGGACAACTTGGCCGAAAACGCCGACTCGTTCAGTTTCACGCCCGATCTTTCGCTGGAAGACCTGGCGGTGGTTTACGCCACCAACGTTATCGGCATAGAAAACGTCGGCACGCCGGAGACGGCAACACTAGGAGCATATCCGGTGGCGCATCTGGACGTTTCAGACGAAGAAGGCGATGTGGCGCTTTACACCATAGACTTTGGCGACGGAAAGATCGGTCTGTTAGCCTTGCTCACAGCAACAGGTGAGCGAGCAGACTACCTATCAGTAGCGGAAAACATCATTGCCGCCATGACCTACCAAGCGCCGCCGGAAGCCACCGAAACAGCAGCGTTGGTCTGGCAGCAGGTGCAACCCGTTGACTATGAGGCCGACGACGGTTACATCGGAGCAGACGCCATCGTCATAGGTCCGGACGACACGATCTACGTGCTGGATAGCAGTGTTGGCATCCGCGTTTTCAACGCTGACGGTGAGCCACAAAGTATCATCATCCCGGGCGATCCGTTTTTCAAGGTGGCAGCCTTCGACCTGGCACCGGATGGCACGTTCTGGGGTATGGACTACTGGGGCACGGTCGGCAACTTCGACGCCGACGGCACGGTGCTTTCCTCGTTCGACGTCACTACAACCGAAATCGGCGAAGTGGCCTTTGCCGGACTGCATCTTTTGGTCGGGCCGGACGGGAATTTGTATATCCTGAACCCGCAAAATCAGGACGATGACATAGCTCTCGGCGTCTTCTACACGGTCACGCCGGAAGGCGAGGTGCTGGGTTCGTTTGGGCTGGGCACGCAAGATTACAGCTTTGATTCCTATGTAGACTTCGGGCCGGACGGAAATTTGTACATGATTTCCACCTACGACAACACGGGCATCGCGGTGTACGACACTGAGGGCAATATGCTGCGCGAAGGCGTGGGCAGAAACGTTTTGCAGAGTGCCTATTTCGTCGGCGGACTGGCAGTTGGCGAGGACGGTTCGATCTACACCGCCGATTCCAACAGTCCGGTGTATCACCTCGCCAACGACGGCACGCTGCTCGGGGAATTCGGCCAGAGTTACTATGACCAAGAAGGCACCGAAACCGACGAAGCCCCGCAGTTCCCAGAAGGCACGTTTGCGTCCATTAGTGCAGTGGGCGTGCTTTCCAACGGCGATATGGTCGTGGGCGACACCACTTCAAACTGGTGGCAACTGGTGCGCGTCAACTTCAGCGAGTAAACATACGTTCGTGAACTTCTCGGGGCGCTCCGCGTAAGGAGCGCCTTTTTTGGTCCTTTTCCCCAGCCTACATTTGGCAAGTTGCGCACAAGGCGCCCGCTCAGTAAGATTGGGGCGTGACGTATACTCCGTGCACAGCAAGGGGAAAAATGTGTCCAGCCCATTGCTCGCGTCCGATCCACCATCGTCCCGCCCTGCGCATCGCGTTGTTTGCTTACTCTGGTGCGGCGTGGCGCTGATCGCATTGATCGCGCGGCTGCTCCCCGAGCCGCGTACCATAGACGATGCTTTCATTACTTTTCGTTACAGCCGCAACCTAGTAGCCGGGCTAGGCTTCGTTTACAACCCCGGTGCGCGCACTTTGGGCACGACAACCCCGCTCTATACACTGCTGATGGCCGCCATCGGTGGACTAACGGGCAGCAGCTTGTATCCCTGGTTTGCGCTTTATGTCAACGCGCTGGCGGACGCTCTAAACGCCGTTTTGTTAGCGCGGCTGGCTTATCGCGCCAGTGGACACTTGGCATTGGGCGGCGTAGTGGGATTGGTCTTGGCGCTGCATCCGCAAAGCGTAACCTTTGCCATCGGAGGTATGGAAACCAGCGTCAGCATCTTGTGGATGCTGGCTGCTGTCAGCGCCTACCTGGCGCGCCGTGAACGTTGGATGGCTATTTTTGCAGCACTCGGCGTGTTGACGCGCATTGATGCGCTGTTGTGGGCAGCCCCGCTCTTTGCACATCAGCTCATCACGCATTGGCGTTCTGCCCGCGAACGTTCCACGTTCCAACGAGTGCCCTGGCCCAACTGGGCACTTTTCGTGGCCGTTCTGCTCCCCTGGTATCTTTTCAGCTGGGCCTATTTCGGCACGCTGCTTTCCAATTCGCTGCACGCCAAACAGCTGGCGTATAGCGTGCAGCCCTTGCAAGCGCTAACCCGTTTGCTTCAACAGATCGCCACGCCGTTTTGCGATTTTACGGCCTTTGGCGTGGCAGGAATCGCCGTCGGCATTGTGCTCTATCCTGCATTGGCGACCGTGGGCACGCTCTACGCCACGCGACGCACACCGCGCCTGTTGCCTTTTTTGCTTTATCCCCTGCTGTATGTCGTGGTCTTCAGCGTCGCCAACCCCTTGATCTTCCGCTGGTATCTCGTGCCCCCGCTCCCCGCGTATTTTCTGGCAATTGGCCTCGGCATCACCGCGCTGGCCGAAGCCTTCGCCACGCAACTCGAACGTCCGAAGTTGGTAATGGGCGCGTTGCTGGTAGTGGGAAGCATCTGGGCCGTGATGTTGCTCAACGGCTGGACATTGCACCCCGACCATGTGCCGAACCGCCCCGCCCCACAAATGGCCTGGCACAAGATCGAACTCAACTACCAACGGGTGGGGGAACAACTGCGCGACGAGTACGGCGTCACCGAGCAAACGTGGGTCGCGGCAGGGGACATCGGCGCCATAGGCTACTACAGCCGCGCGCGCATCTTGGATACAATCGGCCTGGTCACGCCAGAATTGAGCGCCTACTATCCCGTTGAGCCAGCCTTGATCCCCGACGGGGCTAACTATGCCATCCCACCGGCATTGATCTTCGACCGCCAGCCCGAATACCTGGTGGTGATGGCGGATTTCGTGCGCAACGGGTTGGCGCGCTCACCAGAATTCCAAACGCAATACGTCCAGATTTTGGACATTCCAACCGATTATTACGGTGGGCACATGATCGTCTATCAGCGGCGCGATCTGGTCAGGAGCACCCGCCACAACGGAGGGAGCGCTCTTTCCAACGCGGCAGGTGTGCAAAATGCCAATGCTTCATACTGGCCGAAAACCGCCGAACTCGGTAAGGTTAGAGACGCTGAGCCACTATCCGGAGAGCAAGTGTACGTAACGCGCTAAAAGGGACGCAGTGATGACCACCCTCTCTCTTAGGAGCAGACGCAAACCGCCCCGCAGCAAGGCCGAACAAAACTTGATTGTGGGCAAACGCCGCCGCATGATCCGTGAGGCAATAACCGGCTATCTTTTCGTCCTACCAGCGACCATCGCCACCTTCATCTTTGGGTTGTGGCCGGTCGTCGCGGGGCTTTATGAAAGCGTGAAATCCGGCTCTCCTATCACGAACCGCTACGTTGGGCTATTTAACTACGTGCGGCAACTGGGCAGCCTGGTCTATATCATCTTGCTGATTCTGAGCGTGATTTTCATCTACCTGGCCTATCGCTTTTGGCGCAAAGCCTACGATTCGCAGGCCGTGCCTCGAAAGTGGTTAGGCGCCTATATTTTGCCGGCATTGTTAGCGAGCACCGCCGTCATCACCCTGACATTCATCCTGGTAACGGGCGTGGACGGCTATCTGTGGTTTCCGGTTACGCTGCTGGCGTTGGCGCTGGCCGGCTTTTACACGGTAGACCAGATGCAAACCGCTCCCCGTGAGGAATGGGACTGGGCCGAGATCGGGATCGGCTGGGCACTGGCAATCGGGTTCGTGGCGGTATGGGCGCTGGGGCCAGGGCTGCGCGACGCGCTGGGGCTGGGCATCGCGGGGTCGGCGGCAGTGACGGTGGCACTGGGAGGCCTGGTGGTGCTGGCCGTGCCACGCTTGGGGCGCATCCATACACTAAGCACGGTGACCCTCGTCACCTTGATGAGCCTCTTGATGCTGCTGGCAATTTTGCTGGCACGTTACACCGTCACGCAGATGGAAAACACCTCGTCCAACGCCCAAGAGATCGCCCGCCTCATCTTCAACCAAGATGTGCTCAGCGGCACGGTGGACGTTTACGAAGATGACGCCCGTGTGACCGACCTCACCATGGAAGGCGGGCAGGTCGTGGTGCAGGTCAAGGTAAACGGACAAACGATCCTTGCCCCGCTTGCGCCGGACGTTTACACCGAGCTGCCCGTTGATAAGATTGCACGGCTGGAAACAGCTCTGTCCGATGGGCAAAAAGTGCAAGTTTTGCTGCCAGACGGCACGGTGAGCGAAGGCGTGCTCACCGGACTACCCCAAGGCCAAAAGCTGGCCGTTGGCTTCACGTCGGAAGAGCCACGCGCCGCGCGCACTGTCGAAATTTATTCCGCGCTGGACGTGGGGGCGGCGGTCGTGAACAGCGGCGGGTATACCGAGCCAGTCAGCAATCAAATCTACGCCGTGCTGGGTTTGGTGATGAGCATGGCCGCCGTTTTCACCATGTCCCAGGTGCGCAGCAAGTTGGACGAAGAGGAAAACCCCCGTGTTTACGCTCGTGTGACGTATGGTCGCGTGGCAATGGGCCTGATCGTCTTTTTCCTCTTCCTATATCTGCTCGGTGCGCTCAAATTGGCTCAGCAAACCGCCGCAGGCATGGGCGCGTTAAGTTTGGAGCAATTCCGGCGCGCGTATGAATTTGCAACCGGCACCGCCCCGCACCCCACCGTGCGACCGGAGATATTGCAAGCCCAGTTGTTGTACTGGCCGCAGGTCTTTTCGGTGATGGTCGGCGCGTTCTTGATCGGCATGGCATATTGGGTCTGGCGCAACGCACAAAAGCGCGAAACCCCGCTCGGTTTTGGGATGATGATTGTGTTTTCGGTCGCCTTGATGATCGGGGGATGGTTGCTGATCAGTGAAGTGCCCCGCGCGTTGGCACTGGGTGGGCGGGAAACCAAAGAAGCCCTAGACGCGCTCAACCGTACCGCGATGTATTCACTGGGCACCGTACCGGTACAGTTGGCCCTGGGCATGGGACTGGCTTATTTGCTCTTTTCGGAAGTCACATGGGGCAAATCGCTGTACCGTGTGGTTTACTTCATGCCCTACATTGCGCCCAGCGTCGCCACGTCCACCGTGTTCCTGGTCATATTCCGCCTGGAGCCGGGCAGCTTGGCTAACCGCATCGTCGGTTTCTTGGGCTTTGAGCCGCTTAAGTGGCTCAAAGAACCCGACGGCATCTTCCGCATTTTTTACGCGCAGGTGTTGGGCGGCAACCCGATCTCCATCCCCGACGTGTTGGCTGGCCCCAGTTTGGCGCTGGCGACCGTCATCATCTACAACATCTGGGTTTTTGCCGGTTATAACGCGGTGGTCTTCCTGGCTGGGTTGGGCGCCATTCCGCACGAGCTTTACGAAGCTGCCGAAGTAGACGGCGCCAGCCGCTGGGCACGTTTCCGCAACATCACGCTGCCGTTGCTTTCGCCGACCACCTTTTTCCTTTCGATGCTCTCGATCATCGGCACGTTCAAGGCTTTTTCGCACATTTACGTTTTGAGAGGCCAGGCCACCGGCAAAGAAATTGACACGATGAGCGTACACATCTTCAATACGCTCTATTCGGCCAACGATCCCGGATACGCTGCCGCGCTGGCCTTCACGCTCTTTGGCGTGATCCTCATCTTGACGCTCGTACAAACCCGCTTGGCAAGGGAGCAGGTGTTCTATGGGTAGCGCAACGACCACATCCCCAACTATTGCCGCAACAGACACAACCACCACCGCACCACGCCGCCGTTTCCCTGTGCAAATCAACATCTTTCGGTGGATTGTCTACTTGGTGTTGACGGCAGGCGCGTTCGTTTTTGTGCTGCCGTTCTTGTGGATGGTCAGCACCTCGCTACAAAAGCAAGGCGACATCGTGCGCGGACGCCCCTTGCCCTCTCAACAGTTGTTGAGCGTCAGCCCCATCGAAGAACAGGACCTGGACCGCACGCTGCAAGATTACTTCGACGCGGGCAGAGTGCCTGACTATTTGCAGGATGTGCGCAGCCAAATCGAAGACAGCAAGCTCAAGCGCGGCATGAGTTTGGACGAATATATGCGCACGCAGCGTTACGGCTTAGCCGCCCTGCACGTCAAAATTGACGTGCCGCTGCTGAACAAGTTTTGGAAAGCCGATGACTACTACGTGGTTCAAGGGGGGCTGGCCCACTACCTCGAAGCCTGGGACGAATCGAGTTTTTCGCGCTATTTCTTTAACAGCGTCAAGCTCGCTTTTCTGACCATCATTGCCCAAACCACCACCTCTATTTTGGCCGCTTACGCTTTCGCACGCATCAAGTTCCCGGGCAGCAATTTACTTTTTAGCATCTTTCTGGCAACCATCTTCATCCCCACAATGGTCGTGCTCATCCCCAACCGCAACACGGTTAAGAGCCTGGACGAGTTTTTCACCGAAAGTTTCCCCCAGATGCAGGACGATTGGGGCATCACAGATGCACGTAAAGCCATCGCTGAACCGATTCATGACGCGCTGGACGCAGTGGGGCTGGACGAATTTTTGGGGCTGGGCAAACTCTTCGAAGTAGATGGGCCGTTCGTTTGGGCATGGATGGATAGCTGGCCGGCGTTGGTGTTTCCCTTCCTCGCCAGCACGTTTAGCATCTTTCTCTTACGCCAGTTTTTCATGCAAATTCCCACCGAGTTATGGGACTCAGCACGCATAGACGGCGCGGGACATTTCCGATTCCTGTTCCAAATCGTCGTGCCGATCTCGCGCGCGGCTATCGTGACCGTGGTCATCTTCACCTTCATCGGCACATGGAACGCACTCGATTGGCCGTTGCTGGTCACCTTCACGGACAAATGGCGTCCGATCTCGTATGGGCTGTTCGCCTTCACCACCGAGGCCGGCTCCCACCTCAATTTGCTCATGGCCGGTTCGGTGATCACACTCATTCCGGTACTGGTGATCTACTTCCTGGCCCAAAAGCAATTCACCGAAGGGATCGCCACAACGGGGCTGAAAGGATAGGGACAGCTCGCCACAACTTCCCCTAACCGGCGGGAACTGCTCGCCGCAAAAAGGGCGCGCCGCGCAACCGGTGATGTGATTCGTCGGTTGCGCGGCGCGCCCGATCCGACGGGCATTTCCCGAGAATTCGGGAGGTTTGCTCACAGCGTCTCGCACACACGACAATGGCCGCACACGGGTTCGACCCCACCTTTGACGACACCACCTGGACAGACGCCTGGACGCGCGTGCCGCTGGCGCTTGTGCCTGTCGGGACGCACCCCAGCGGTTACCGCGTGGAACGTACCGTGCTGCGCGAGGCAGAAGTCTTTGGGCAACGTTACCACCTGGCCGCGCCCTTTGAAGCACGCTTGCTCTTTGCGCCGGACGGCACGCTGTGGATGTCCAACACGCCCCAAGAGCATATGATGATGGTCAACAACGCCCGCCGCACACGCGGGCATGTGCTGGTTGGCGGACTGGGGCTGGGAGTATATCCGCAATACGCAGCACGCGGAGCGGTCGGCGCAGCGACACGCTTCGCGGTAATCGAGCGCAGCGCCGTCGTGCACGAGATCGTCACTCCAACGCTGCAAGCAGCCCTTGACGTGCCGCTCGACGTACACCTCAGCGACGTGGAAACATGGCTGAGTGCGCCGATGAGCACCCGTTATG
>CAZZNC010000072.1:0-9080 GCA_964655405.1 uncultured Anaerolineaceae bacterium
GCCGACAACGCGCTGGGTGCGGAAACGTTCGGCGAGGCCACTCCCGCCGAAAGCGCGGACGAGGTCGGGGGTGCGCCGCCGCAGGCGTTTTCTGCCGCGCCGGCTGGGGGCGCATTCGAGGAATCGGAGAACGCCGCACCGGCCCCCGCTGCCGCGCCACCGCAAGAAGAAGGGGCCACGCTGCGCGAAGCGGAGGAAACGCCAACGCTTGCGCCGCCCCCCACCCCAAGCGCCACGCCTTCGGCTATGCACCATGCCACACCCGCGCCGACCGAAGAACGTCAAAAACTGGCCGCATCTGCTCCGGCGGAGGAAAGCCGTCCGCGTTGGTGGCTGGTGCTGGCGGGGAGCGTTACACTCTTGGCGTCTGTTGGCTTGTGGTGGCTGGGCAAAAGGAGAACGTGACCCGTGCGAGCGCCGGTGAACTATTGCCAGGTTTGCGGACACGAAATGACCGACCGCGAGGCTTACGGCCAGATGCGGCGTGTGTGTCCGGCGTGCGGCTATATCCACTTCGACGATCCGAAGGTGGCCGCCGTGACGCTGGTGGAACACGAAGGGCGCGCGCTGCTGGTGCGGCGCGCCTTCAACCCGCAGCGCGGCAAATGGTCGTTGCCCGGGGGCTATGTGGACTACGGGGAAAATCCCGCCGAGGCCGCCGCGCGCGAGGTGCGCGAGGAAACCGGCCTGGAAGTGGCGATCACCGAGCTGCTGGACGTGCGCGGCGGGCCGTCGCCGGAAGGCGGCGCCACGGTGGTCATCCAATACGCGGCGCGCGTGGAAAACGGCACGGCACACGCTGCCGACGACGCCAGCGATATTTTGTGGCTGGCGCCCGAAGACCCGCTGCCGGAGCTGGCCTTCGAGAGCACGCGCACCGTGTTGCAAGCGTGGCGCGCGCGAAAAGGGAACGGGGCGCGCTGAGGCAGCGCGAGATCGCGCGCTGTATAGTGTTTATTCGGGGCGCCGCCCCGAACCCCGCGCCCTTTTTGGGAAAAAGGGCGGCAAAAACCAGGGTTGTCGGGATGGCGTCTAGGGAAAAGCGTCAGCGCGAAGGGAACGCCCCCGCTCACTTGCGGCGAGTGTGCTTCAGTCCGCGTTCCAGCTCGCCGCCCATCACAGAAACCCACTCCGGCGTAAACCACAATTTCCAATACAGCCGCATCAGCCAGGGCGCGCAGCCATCGAGGAAAATGCCGGCGCGCTCGAAAAAACCGCCCAGCACAATTTCCTTGTCCCCGTGCACCAATCCCAACACGATCCGTTCGGCCACTTCGTCCACTTCTTGCACACTGTAACCGTAGCGGCGCGCCAAGTCTTCGATTTCCGGCGAGACCATTTCGGTGCGCGTCCACCCGGGCAACGCCAGCGTCACATAAACGCCGGTGCGGTCCAGTTCACGACGTAGCGCGCTGCTGAAGCCCGTCAAGCCGTATTTGCTGGCGTTGTAAACGGCAAAGAGCGGCGTCGCCGTGCGTCCTAAGATCGAGCCGATGTTGAGGATGTAGCCGTGTCGCTGCTGAAGCATGTGCGGCAGCACAAGCTGCGTCATCCGAATGGCCGCCAGCAGGTTCACATGCAACACGCGCTCGACCGACTCGGGCGGCAAGTCTTGCAGCCAGCCCGCCAAAATCACCCCCGCGTTGTTCACCAAAATATCAATGCGCCCGAAGCGCTCCAACGTTTGCTCAACCACACGCTGCAATTGTGCTTCGTCGCTGATGTCGGCGGGGACAACGAGTACATCAGACGTGTACGGCTCGATCTCACGCCGCACCGCCTCCAAACGCTCCGCGCGCCGCGCCACAAGCACCACCCGCGCGCCGCGCCGTGCGAAGGCATACGCCAACGCCCGTCCGATGCCGGAAGACGCGCCGGTAATGAGCACCACCTTTTCGCTCAGCACCAGGGTCGAGTGTTGCGGGCGAAAGTAACGCGCCAGCCAATAACCCGCACCCGCCAACGCCCCCAACCCGATCAAACGCCGTACCGACCCCATTTCACTCCTCCTACCGTTTGCGCGCGATCATGATCTGGTTAACGCCCAACGTTAACGGCGTCCACGTCGTGCGCGTGAGCACCTGGAACAACGCCGGCAATCCAAACAAGCCAAATTGCACGCCCTTGGGGAGCAATGGCAAATAGGGCACGTCCCACAGCCCATCGCCGAAGTGCCGCAGCACACGGAAACCCGCTTGCTCCGCCCAGGTGCGCCACTGCGCGGGCGGCTGCACGTTGATATGCGTCGGGTCTTTGCCGATGGCGTCCGTTTGCGGGTTCTTAAAGCGGCGCAGACTGTAGACGGGGTTGGGCGTGGCGAAAAGGAACATTCCACCGTTTTGCAAGATGCGGTGCACCTGGCGGATGGTGTCGGCAGGGTCGGGCAAGTGCTCCACCAAATGCAACGCCACCACCGCCGCGAATTCGCCGTCCGCAAAGGGCGAAAGATCGTCCGCGCTCATCACCAGCCCACGCGCGCGCGGCGCGTTGCGCTTGATCTGCTCCACGCTGTACTCGGCGATGTCCACACCCACACACTCGAAATCGTCTTGCAGCAAGCCCAGCAAATGCCCCAGCCCTGCGCCCAACTCCAAGAGCTTGCCGCCGCGCGCGGGCGCATAACGCCGTACCAACGCCGCATAGTAACGCCGCGCGAACCAGTACATGCTAAAACGCCCCAACGGGCGATCCGCGTAGTTGTAGTTTTCGAAATACTGTTGCCCGTACTCGTCCAGCGGCACAGCGGGCGTGCTTGACGCACCGCGTGCCGTTTCGCTCGTGTTTTCGCTCATCGGTACCCGTCTCACCTGCCTACTCGTTTGCTCATACCTTCTGTCAGATTGTAGTGGCTGCCCGCGCGCCTAGCAACAAAAAGCGGGGCGCCCGTGCAGGCGTCCCGCTTTGCATCTCGCCAGATCGAGAACGTGGGGCGTCGGTCAGCCGCCAAAGGCCAACGCGATGCCGCTTGCCATGTCGCTCAGCAGGTAGGGGAAGAAACCCAACGCCAACGTACCAATAGCCGCCACGCTGATCCCCCAAGCGAGCGGCCAAGCCACTTGTGCTTCGCCCTCGCCATCCTCAAAGTACATGAACCAGATCACGCGCAGATAGTAGTACGCAGAAATGGCGCTCATCAGCACGCCGATGATGGTCACGGGCAACAAATCGGCAGCCAAGCCCACTTTGAAGACGAACCACTTGCCCACAAAGCCCGCCGTCAGCGGCACACCGGCCAGGCTGAGCATGAAGACGGCCATCGCCGCCGCCAGCACCGGCTGGTTCTTGGCAAGCCCACGCACGCTGTCAATGCCCGTGTGGCTTCCGTCGTCGTGCTCCACTGCCACAATGACCGAGAACGCGCCCACATTGGTGAAAGCGTAAGCCATCAAGTAGATGATCACAGCGCGCGCCGCCTCGTCAGCCACGTTCGCCGACCCCATCGCCGCCACCGCGATCAGGATGTAGCCCGCGTGCGCGATGCTGGAGTAAGCCAACAAACGCTTGAGGTTGTTTTGCGCCACCGCGACCACGTTGCCGAGGATCATGGTTAGCGCCGCGATCAGCCAGACCGTGCTTTGCCAAACCGCCGCGCTCTCACCGCTCAACACGAAGCCCGGCAGGCCCCAGGCCAACACACGCACCAACGCCGCAAAACCGCCCACTTTGGCCGCCACGCTCATATAGGCCACCACCGAAGTCGGCGCGCCTTGATAAACGTCCGGCGTCCACATGTGGAAGGGCACAGCGGCGATCTTGAAGCCCAAGCCCGCCAACACCATGCCCACGCCGAGCAGCAACACGTACTTGGCCGAGGCGTCTTCGGCGAGCAAGTCGCGCGTGGCCGCCCAGATGCCGCCGAATTCGGTCGTGCCGGTTGCGCCGTAGATGAGCGCGATGCCGTAGACCAAAAAGCCGGATGCAAACGCGCCCAAGATAAAATACTTCAGCGCGCTTTCTTCCGAAGCCTCATCGCGCCAGCGAAAGCCGCTGAGGATGTAGAGCGGAATGGAAAGCAGCTCCAGCGCCACGAAAACGGTCACCAGGTCGCCCGCCGCGCCCATGAGCATCGCGCCGAGCGCCGAAAAGAGCAGCAGTACATAGTATTCGCCGCGCTGCATACCGGAACGTTCCAAGTAATTGTAGGCCACCGCCACACCCAGCATCGCGGTCACCAGCACAATCACGTTGACCGCGTCGGTGAAGCTGTCGGCGATGTACAGGCCGAAGAACGCCCCCTCGCCTGTGCCCAAGTCCACCACATCGCCGAGCGAAAGCAGCGCCACGATCAGCGACACGCCCAACACCGCCAGCGCCAACCACGCGGTAATGGCCTTGCGCCCCTTGGGGACGAAAAGGTCCAGCACCAAAAGGATGCTCGCGCCTAGCGCCAGCAACGTGGCCGGAAGCGTCGCGGCGACGTTGAGATCGCTCAAACTAGGGACTGTAAACATCGCCCGTCACCACCTTATCGCATCGCCGTTGACATCACGCCGTTGATATGCTGCACCAGTTGCGCCACCGAGCCGTCCATCAAGTTGAAGAAGTAGCTCGCCTGCACGCCGATCACAAAGACCATCACCAAAACGGGAATCAGCGCGTAAAGTTCGTGCCAGCGCAAATCCGGCAAGGTCTTGTTTTCCTCTTTGTCCAGCGCCCCCATGAAAACGGTGTTGAACATATAGAGCATGTACACCGCCGCCAAGATGACGCCAACCGCCGCGAATGCGGTAAACCACCAGCTGATCGCGTGCGACCCCGCCGAGCCGAGCAGAATGGTGAATTCGCCCACAAAGCCGTTTAGCCCGGGCAAGCCCATGCTGGAAAGCACGATCACCAGTGCCGTCCCGCTGTAAAGCGGCATAGCCTTCCAGATGCCGCCGAAGGCCTTCATCAGCTTGGTGTGGCGGCGCTCGTAGAGCACGCCCACGACCATAAACAAGCCGCCCGTGCTGATGCCGTGGTTGACCATCTGCAAGATGCCGCCCTCGATGCCCGCAGGGGTCAGCGAAAAGACGCCCAGCATCACAAAGCCTAAGTGGCTGATCGAGGAATAGGCAACCAGTTTTTTCATGTCCTTCTGGCCGTAGCTGACCCATGCACCGTAGATGATGCCGATGACGGCCAGCGCCGCGAAGTACGGAGCGAAGGTCTTGCTTGCTTCTGGGAAGAGCGGCAAATTGAAGCGCACAAAGCCATACGTGCCCATCTTCAGCAACACGCCCGCCAAGATGACCGAGCCAGCCGTTGGCGCTTGCACGTGCGCGTCCGGCAGCCAGGAATGCAACGGCCACATCGGGACTTTGATGGCAAAAGCAATGGCAAAAGCCAAAAACAGCCAACGCTCGGTGCCGGTGCTGAAGCTCAGCTCGCCGCTCTTGAGCATCGCCAGGATGTCCGGCACGGAAAACGTGCCCGCCTGGTTGCCCAACCACAAGATCGCCAACAACATCAGCAAACTACCGGCCATCGTATACAAGAAGAACTTGACAGCAGCGTAAATACGCTGATCCGCTCCCCAAATACCGATAAGAAAATACATGGGCACGAGCGTGATTTCCCAAAAAACGTAGAACAGGAACAGATCCTGCGCCACGAAAACGCCCAGCATGGCCCATTCCATGATCAGCATGAACATGTAGTAAAGGGGCACGCGCTCTTGAATGGCTCGGAAGGAGATCAGGATCGCCAGCGGCATGATGAACGTGGTCAGCAACACCAACCAAACGCTAATGCCGTCTATGCCCACATAGTAACGGATGGTGAAGCCGTCCGTCGTGATCCAGTCCGCTTTTTGCACCATCTGCAAACCGGCGATAGACGTGTCAAAGTGGCGTACCAGCAACAATGACACGCCGAACGTCACGAGCGACGTCACCAACGCTCCCCAACGGTAAGCATCGTCATTTTTCTGTGCAAAAATCAGCATCAGGACGAAGCCAACCAGTGGCAGCATGAAAACCACGGTGACCAGCGAGATGTCTTCCATAGGATTTTTCGTCCCCTGTTACAGACCTAGCAATTCACGGATCACAGGATACAAAATCAGGAACATGACCAACACCGTGCCCAGAAGCACGCTCAGTGCATAGGCGCGCACATAGCCAAGCTGCACCTTGCGCAAACGTTCCGCGCTCCAACGGACGCCGTCCCCAAGCAACAGGAACGCACGATCCACAATACCTTTGTCCACCGGCCCGGTCAGCACCTCGGTGACGCGCTGGAAGGGGTGGAAGATCAAGTTTTCGTGCACGCGGTCATGCCAAAAAGCCCAGTCGAATTTTTCCGCCAACCAGTACGCCGCGTTACGGTACGGCCACACGATGACACGGAAGTAAAATTCGTCCCAATAGAGCTTGGCGTTCGCCAGCGCGAACGCTCGCGCCGTGCTCGGGTTCAGCTCCAACGGGTCGTGTTTCAGCGTTTCTAGCACGCGGTCGCTGTAAATGACGCGCGCGGTGTAAATGGCCGTCAAGGCCAGTGTCACCGCTATTGTCGCCATGATCGCGTTGAAGCTGCCCGCGTGCGCATAAACGACGCTGTGCTCCAAAAAGCTGGTGAACTGGTGCTTGCCGAAAAGCCAGTCCAGCACGGGAAAGCCGGAAGGCACGTTCATCAGCCCGCCGACCAGGCTCAACGCAGCCAGCGCGATCAGCGGCCAGGTCATGGTGCGCGGGGATTCCTGCGCGTGTTCGGCAGCAGGATGACGGGGCTTGCCCAAGAAAACCATGCTCACCTGGCGCCACATATAGAAAGCCGTGAAGACCGCCGCCACGACGAGGAACACAAAAGCAATCCAGCCCCCAAACTTGCCTTCGTCCAGGCCAGCTTTGAACGAATCCAGCAAAATTTCGTCTTTGGACCAGAACCCCGCGAACGGAAACACGCCCGCCAACGCCAACGTGCCGAAGATATACACCCAATAGGTCACGGGCATCTGCTTGCGCAGCCCGCCCATGTTGCGCATATCTTGCGGGTCGAAGTCTTCTTCGTCATGGTAACCGTGCTCGTGTACGTGATGGTGGCCGTGCTCCATGCCGTGAATGACCGAACCGGAGGCCATGAACAACAGCGCCTTGAAGAAAGCGTGCATTGCCAAATGGAACATGGCTGCCGCATACGCGCCAACGCCCACCGCCGCCACCATGAAACCGAGTTGGCTGACCGTGCTATAGGCGAGCACGCGCTTGATGTCCCATTGCCCAATGGCAATGAAGCCCGCCACCAACGCCGTCGTTGCGCCGATGGTCGCCACCACGAAAGAGCTGAGGTCAGCCGCGTGATAAAAGACATTGGCGCGCACCATCATATACACGCCTGCCGTGACCATCGTGGCAGCGTGGATAAGCGCACTCACCGGCGTGGGGCCGGCCATCGCGTCCGGCAACCAGACGAAAAGCGGAATTTGCGCGCTTTTGCCGGTCGCGCCCAACAAGAACAGCAACGTGACCACCGTCAACAGCGCCTTGAAGCTCAGCGAGATGACGCCAAAGTCTACGTGATGGTCGCCTTCTTGCAACCACAACGCAGCCTGGTTGAAAACGCCCATTTCGCCCTCGGCAAGCTGCGGCGCCGCTTCTTCCGCGACCATTTCAGCGTGTGCCTCGTGATGTGCAGGGATGGGCACTTCCCCGGGCTTGTAGAAATCCAACGTGCCGAACGTCCAGAAGGTCAGCAGCACGCCAAGGATCAGCCCAAAGTCTCCCACGCGGTTGACGATGAAGGCTTTGCGCGCGGCGTCGCTGTTCTTCCAACCTACCCCATCGGGCTTGTCAAACCAGAAGCCGATCAGCAAATACGAGCAAAGCCCCACGCCTTCCCAGCCGACGAACAACATCAAGAAGTTGTTGCCCGTGACCAGAATCAGCATGAAGAACAAAAACAAGTTCATGTACACGAAGAAGCGCGGGAAACGCTCGTCGCCGTGCATGTAGCCGATGGCGTAGATGTGAATGAGCGTACCGACACCGGTCACGACCAGCATCATCACCACGCTGAGCGTGTCCACGCGGAATTGCCAGGGGATGTTCACCCCCGCCGCGTCGAGTTTGATCCAGTCGCCCAGCAAAGGCATATTGATCACCGCAGGCTCGTAGCCCGTGTGTACCTGTGCGACCCACAGCAGCACCGCAACCAGGAACGCCGTCCCGCTGGCCCCAACGGCCACGATGCTTACGCCGCGCTCGTCCAGATACTTACCGGCAAAAAGGTTGATCAACAACCCAATGGCCGGCGCGATGATGACAAGCGGTACAAGGTCAAAGAAGTTTTCCATCAGCAACCCCAGACCTCAGTCTTTGAAGCGGTGCAAAAGATCAATATCAATGCTTTTCTTCGTGCGATAAATCGCTACGATCAACGCCAGGCCGACGGCCACTTCCGCCGCTGCCACCGTCATCACGAAGAAAACCATCAGCTGCCCGCCGCCGTCGCCCCATTGCCGCGCAAAGGCCACCAGCGCCAAATTGGCCGCGTTGAGCATCAACTCGACGGACATAAAAACGAGGATCGCGTTGCGACGTAAGAGCACGCCCAGCGCCCCCAAGATGAACAACACCGCGCTCAAAAGCACGTATAGCTCGGTTGCTACAGCAGGTGCTTCCATCGTTCCCCCAACCTATGATTGGCCGCTCTCGCCGACAATCGGACGTTCCAGCTCGGCGGGCGGATTAGCCAGACGGCGCACAACCGGCGGACGCTTGGTGACACTGTCGCGCGTCAGCACAATAGCGCCCACCATCGCCACCAACAGCAGCAACGCGACGATTTCCAACGGCAACACGTAGCGGGTGAAAAGCAGCCAGCCGATATGGGCAGGGCTGCCAAAGCTCAGAGCCTGCCCGTCTGCCGTCAATGCGGGCGTCACTTCGCCCGCCGATCCCACATCGCCGCGAATGAGCGCCACGCTTGCCGTGATCAGAAAGAGCACCGCCAGCACGATAGCCGCTTGGGGCAACCAACGTAACTTGGCCGGTGTGGTATGCTGCACAGGGTCAGCGCCCAGCAACATGATCACGAACAGGAACAAAACCATAATCGCGCCTGCGTAGACCGCCAGTTGCACCATCGCCAAAAAGCCCGCG
>CAZZNC010000073.1:0-9021 GCA_964655405.1 uncultured Anaerolineaceae bacterium
CGCCCACAAACGCCGTAAATGAGCTCCTCATCGTCCATCAAAGTGTAGTCGCGCTTGACGGTTACCACTGCGGAAAGCTCGCGTTCGAGTGTTTCTAGCCTCCCCATATATCGAATTTTATCGATGTTCGGGGAAGTGACTTCGGCAGTGGTGGTACTGTTCCAATGCAGCAGGTCTAGGATAGCGTCCCACGTTTTGGTAAAAGCAGTGATGCTAAGAAGCGTTCCCATAACGAATACGACCAGTACAACGACTAACGTAATTCCAAGACCGAATGCCAACTTGACAGGGAAAGCATTCTTTTCCTCGGCATCTTTGTTTAATGAACGCATATAGTCACCTCTCATGATCCGCGCAGGTTAATTGCCACTTGTGGTTTCTGTAGGTTCAAGGGGAACATTGTTTTCAAAGTCAATATTTTGGTAGCCCACGAGGGCGAAAAACTGGAGTAATTGTTCTTCGGCTTGTCGCTGAGCTTCGTCCAGGATGCCGCTTTCCTCAGCGGTGCGCCGAAAGGCTTTTAGCGTCTCGTCATGCGCAACCTGGATCAAGTCTTCGGAGCGTGAAAAGCCTGTCGGAGTGTCCCACGAGATCGTTTCTTCACATGTGGGTTTGATCTCGACTGTCCACTGTTCCATTTCTGCGCGGCGTTCTTGAGAGGATGTGTTGGGTGAGATGTCTAGGTCTACAGTGAACACCTCTGCCGCAGGAAGTTTAACGTAGAATCGTCCGTCTTTTTCGTGGATGTCCTCTTCTGTAAGCTTGGAAAGATCAATGCCTGCGGTCACACGGCCACACACGCCATAAACCAGCTCTTCGGTGGCAGCGTGGACGGCGGTGCGTGGTTTTCGGATGTGGACAACGGTGGAAAGTTGATATTCCACTGTGGTGAGGCGCTCCATATCGTGAATGCGTGACCATATAGGCGGTTGCTCCGGTGTTTTGGACGGGGAGTTGCACCCCGTCAGCGCTATGAAGATTGCAAGAAATAGCAATGCCCATCTGTAGCGCTTCCACCAGAGGAAGGCGGGTGTGTGCGTGCGCATATGTCGCTCCTATAACAAGGTTACGTAAAGTGCGATAACTAAGTGTCCATTATACCCCTTGTAAAAGGAATTTCTATTTCATAGGGTTGAGTGCTTTTTGTGTGATCGCCGCGCGCGCCCCATTGTGCTATGCTTGGAACGGGGCGCAGACCGCCCCCGCGAAAAAACTTTGCACCGATACATTTAGGAGGAATTCCCATGACAAACTCACGTCGCTGGCTGGGCGCGCTGAGCGCCGCTGCACTCGCCTTGACGTTGCTGGCGGGTCTGGCGCTGAGCTTCCCTGCGCGCGCCCAAGATGACTTTGCTCCCATCCCCACCCCCACGCTTTACCCCGCTGAGAACACACCCTACACGCTGGAAACGGTCGGCGGGGAAGATATGACGCGCACCTTTCAGTACGCCGACCAAGAAGGTTTCACGCTCGGCGAAACGACTGTCACCTCCCGCTATCCGCGCGGCATGATCTTCACGATCAACCCGCAATCGGAAAATGGCGCGATCACCGATGTGACGCTTTCGTGGCGCTATGTGCACGAGTCCGGCGACCACCGCCAAGCCGAATACGACGCCGAACGCGATCTCTGGACGGTGCATATTTGGGAAAGCGGCGCGGGGCGTCCGGCGTGGACACACATGCGCTTCCATTGGCGCGTGCGCGATGAAAGCGGCACCTACGTGGATACCGAAGAGTACGAAGTGGACTACTGGGATCCGGCGCGCGAGTGGTTCCGCATGGAAAGCGAAGACGTGATCCTGTACTGGTTCGGCTTCGGCGAAGATGATCCGGATACCATCGCGCAAAATACCGCCGACCGCATGGCTTCTGCCACGCCCCGACAGATCGCGGGCTTTGGGCGGCGGCTGAGCTACAAACCGATCGCGGTGGTGTATCCGGACAAGGCCACCTTCGGCGAAATCCAGGGATCGGGCATCGCCAACCCGCGTGTAGCCGGTTACACCAGCAGCGACTTGGGGATCAGCGTGCAGGTGCTGCGCGAAGTGCCGACCGGCCCAAGTTCCTGCATCTGGGCGGCGCCGCCGGACTATTGGACGATGGAGCACCGCATCGCCACCATCTACGCCACCACGCCGCACGAGGTCACGCACCTGTACCAATACGACGTGATCGGCTATGCCCCGGGCGTGGAGTGGGTTTCTGAAGGGCAGGCGGAATTTTTTGCCAACAACTTCCGCAACGGCGAGGAACGCTTGCGCCACCTGGCGACGTTGCAAGACATCCCCTCGCTGCTGACGCCCATCGGCTCGGACTTGCCGCAAGCGGACGGCTGCTCGGCGCTTTCGTATGTGGTGGGCGCGTCGTTCTGGAACTTCCTCAACATACGCTATGGCGGCATGGAGACGATCCATCAGATCATCGAGTACCAAAAGCAGCAGAAATCCATCTACGAGGCGGTCGAGGCGATCACCGGCAAGCCGTTCTTGGAGGTGGAAAACGAGTGGCGCACACACTACGGCTTCCGTCCCCTGACGCTGGCGGACATTGACCCCGCCGCCGCGCTCGAACCTTACGACGATCCGATGGTGGCCGAAGGCGACACGGTGACGCTGCCCGCCACCCCGCCGCTTTCGCCGCTGGCGGAAAAGCCCGGGGCCAAGTCCCTGGCGAGCGGGCAATGCTTCGCCGGTACGCAGGTGACCGTGCTGCGCATCGGCGCGCTGGATGGCGTACCTTACTACGAGGTGGACTGTATGGGCATGGTCGGCTGGATGACGCGCGATCAGCTTTTCGGCCCGGGCAACTAGGCACGGAGGCAACGTGATGGTGCGCGGACGTGTGCTGTTGGTGGTGGCTTTCGTGCTGACGGGCGCGGCGTTGGTTTGGGCGTGGGGCGGGGCGCTGGCGCAAGAGCCGCCCCCGCTGCTGCCCACGCCGACGCTGCCGCCGGTGGCTGAAGCGCCCTACACGCTGAGCGCGGTCGGCGGCGCGCCGTATACGTTCACGGTGGAACACGGCGACCCGCTCGGTTCTAGCGTCGTCACGTCGCGCTATCCGCAGGGGCTGGAGTTTGCGCTCCAGCCCTTTGCGGACGCCGCAGCCTGGCAAGACGTGAGCTTGCGGCTGACGTTCGTCGGTGGCGCGCAGATGCGTGTGGCGGCGACGTGGGACGCGGCGCGCGGCGCGTGGGTCGCGCTGCTCGATCCGGCGCAGCGGCGGCTGCCCGCCTGGGCGCACATGGAGGCGCGTTGGCG
Organism: uncultured Anaerolineaceae bacterium; assembly: GCA_964655405.1. GTDB lineage: Bacteria > Chloroflexota > Anaerolineae > Aggregatilineales > Aggregatilineaceae > JALSSH01. The sequence continues at coordinate 3,261 of CAZZNC010000073.1, forward strand.
GGTGCGCACGGGCGACGGCGCGCTGCTCGAAAGCGCGCCCTTTGCGGCGGACTACGCGGACGTGACGCGGCGTTGGTGGCGCTGCGAAACCGACGAAATGGTCGTCTACTGGTTCGGCTTCAGCCAGGACGCGCCGGAAGCCTTTGCGCAAAAAATGGCCTGGGCGCTGGCCGCCACGCGGAATCGGCGTGTGCAGGGTTTCGGCGGCACGTTGAGTTACCGTGCGGTCGGCGTGATCTACGACAGTTGGGACACGATGCGGGAAATGGAGGGCGGCGGGCCGGTCAATCGCGGCGGCGCGTTCTATGACCTGGGCATGAGTGTGCTCGGCTCGGTGGGCGGCGACGATGTGGAGTGGCTGCGTGACCGCATGGCCTTCCTCACCGTGCATGAGCTGGTGCATCTCTATCAGTTCGAGAAGCTGGGCGGCACGCTCGGCCCGACGTGGTGGGTGGAAGGGCAAGCGCAATGGTTCGGCACGCACCCGGGCGAGTACGACGCGCGCTTGCGTCATTTGCTCACCTTGCAGCCGTTGCCCACGCTGACCCATGAGATCACGCGCGACATCGTGCAGGCGGACGGGCTGCCGGATTTGGCCTACGACATGGGCGCGTCGTTCATCAATTGGTTGCTGGCGCATTATGGCGGGTTGCCGACGCACGCGGCCATTGTGCAGCGTATGCACAACGGCGACGACCTCTATACGGCGGTCGAGGGGGTGACCGGCGAAACGTTTTTTGCGTTGGAAAACGCCTGGCGCGTGTATTTGGGCGCGCCGCCGCTAGCCCAAACGGACGTGGATCCGGCGGCGGCGCTGGAAGAGGCACCGGACGCGCTTTTTGCGGTGGGCGAAAGCGTGACGCTGCCCGCCGCGCCCGCGCTGGTGTCGCTGATGGAAATGCCCGGGCCGAAGGCGCTTGCGAGCGGGCAGTGTTTCGGCGGCATGGAGGTCACCGTGCTGCGCGTGGGCGCGCTGGCGGGCACGACCTATGTGCAAGTGGACTGCATGGGGCAGGTCGGCTGGCTGCAAGAGGCGCAGTTGGGCGGCGAGTGAAGCTGCGGCGGGGGCGTTGCCCCCGCGCCCCCAGCAGGGAGCTTGCGCCCCCTGCACCTCCCCGCCAACCGCGCTGACGCGCGCTTGGCGGCGTTTGTGCATAGACGCGCGTTGGGAGGAGGAGCTTGGGCCGTCACCGTGCGTTGGGCGCGCCGCCCGCCCCGCGCTCCGCGCGGCGCAAAGCGGCTTCCGCCGCTTTGGTGCGCCGAACGGCGCACGGCGGCGCGCCCCCGACGGCGAACGTTCATTGGCAACGGACGTCTGCCGACGGCCCAAGTGCCACGCCTACTAGGCCGCGCCGAATGCACCAGTGCGCGCGCGGCGAGGGCCAGGGGCGAAGCTCGCCCGCCCGCCGCCTCAAACGTGCGTTGACCAAACGCGCCCCGCTCCGTATAATCGCGGCACAACACGGCGCGTAAGCGCGGGGATGCTAAGCGAGGGTGCAATGCGTTTGATCCTGGTGCGTCATGGGCAGGCCGAACCGCACGGAACGGAAGCGGACAATCTCTATTTGACCCCCGTCGGCAAGCGACAAGTGGAGCTGCTCGGTCAGTGGCTGGCGGAAAACGAGCAGGACATTGACCGCGTGATCTGTAGCCCGTTGCGTCGTGCCCGCGAAACGACCTCCATCCTCAATCGTTACATTGACGCGCCGGTGAAAGTGGACGATGATCTGCGCGAAACGACCACCGACTTGCTCGAACGGCTGCCGCGTTTGATCCATCCCTTTGACGGCGGGCCGCACTACTACGTCGAGCCGGCCAACAACTACTACCAACGCTTTGCCGAACAGGTGCGGCGCGTGCTCAACCGCATCTTGGACAACCCCGCCGCTGTGCAGACCAAAATTGTCGTGTGTCACGGCGGCACAGCAGCGACGATGGTGCGTTTGTTGTTGCAATGCCACCACCTCAATTTGTGGATGCACAATGCGGCCATGCACTACCTCACCTGGCAAGATGGCCTGTGGGACTTGCGCGGGCTGAACTATGCCCCCTATTTGCCTCAGGAACTGCTGACCCCCTGAACCTGTGTGCGGCAAGCGAGCAGCACATGCCGCATCCATCCCCCTAAAAAATGGGGGATTGCCCCGTCTCTGAGCTGCATGGCGGTATAATACTTCCTTGTCGAGTTTTAGAAAGGGGAGACTATGTCAGCCTCATCTACGCACGCGATCCGTGTGCACGAGGTTACCAAACGCTACGGGAACTTTACGGCGGTGGACGCACTGAGCTTCGATGTGTCCGGCGGCGAGATCTTCGCGCTGCTCGGGCCTAACGGCGCAGGCAAGACGACCACCATCCGCATGATCTTGGATATTTTGCGACCGGACACGGGCACGATTGAGGTGCTGGGCGAGCCGATCAATGAACGCAGCAAAGAGCGCATCGGCTATTTGCCGGAAGAGCGCGGGTTGTATCGCAACGTGCCGGTGTTGGACGTGCTGCTGTACTTGGGCCAGCTCAAAGGCATGAGCCGCCAGCAGGCGCGCACGCGCGCTTTGGCGCTGCTGGAAGAGGTCGGCTTGGAGGAACACGCCAAGAGCAAAATCCGCGCGTTGAGCAAAGGGATGCAGCAAAAGGTGCAGATCATCGCCACCGTGCTGCACGATCCGCAGCTCGTGATCGTGGACGAGCCGTTTTCCGGCTTAGATCCGGTCAACACGCGCCTGATCAAAGACATGCTCTATCGGATGCGCGCCAACGGCACGACGATTGTCATGTCCACGCACCAGATGCACCAAGTGGAAGAGATGGCCGACCGGCTGCTGATGCTCAACCAGGGGCGGCGCGTGCTGTACGGCGCGGTGGACGAGGTGCGCGGACGTTTTGCGCGTAATGCCGTCGTCGTGGAAGGCGAGGGCGACTGGGCGGCGCTGCCCGGGGTGGCGCGTGTGGAGCGTGGCGAAAACGGGCACAGCGTGGTGCTGCATCTGGCTGACGGCGTGACGCCCGATGATTTGATGGTGGCGCTGGCGCGTGGGGAAAATTACCACGTGCGCCGCTTCGAGTTGGCTGTGCCGCGTCTGGACGAGATTTTCGTCGAGGTGGTGGGCGCGGCAGACGCTGCTGTTTTGGCAGAGGAGGGGGCGCATGTCCTGGCGTAAGATTGCGCTGGTGATATGGCGTGAGTACACCGTCAATTTTCGTCGTCCCAGCTTCCTTTTCACGGCGTTCGGCGTGCCGCTGCTTTCGCTGGGCGCCATGGTGCTCATCGGCTATATGATCCATCAGCGCGAAAACAACCTGGACGCTTTCCAGCGCGTGGGCTACATAGACCGTGCGCGCATCGTGCAGGAGCAGGGGCCGAACCCTTACGACTACTTCCCGATCACCGATCCAGACTTGCCACCGCCCGTGCAGATGGAAAACGGCTCGGACGTGGGCACGTACTTCAACGCGCTGGAAGAGATCGCCGCGCAGCAACTGGCGGCAGGCGAGTTGGATGCCTACTTTGTGCTGGGCAGCAACTACGTTTACACCGGTCATGTGGCGCTCTATGCACAGCGCAGCGCGCCGGAACAGCTGCGGGAAGACATCAAAGATTTTCTCAAGGCGCAAATTGCGCTGCACGTGCCGGACGATGTGCCCGTGTCGCCTGCGCGCTTGGAACATGTCGAGTACGTGATGCGCGACGCAGAAACCGGCGAAGAACTGAGCAAATGGGCGTTAATCGGGCGGATCATGTTGCCGTTGATCTTTGTGATGCTTTACGTCATGGCAACCAACACCACCGCGCAATTCTTGATGAGCGGCGTGGTGGAAGAAAAAGAAAATCGCCTGATGGAAATTCTGGCGACCAGCGTGCGTCCGGTGGAGTTGCTGTGGGGCAAGCTGTTGGGGCTGGGCGCGTTGGCGCTGACGCAGATCGCGCTGTGGGCGGTGGCCGGCGTGTTGATTGCGCTGTTCAACGACCAGGCGCGCGCAATGATCGGCGGAGCGCGTTTTGCTTCGGGCGACATGTTGCTGTTTGGGGTGCTGTTCGTCGCCAATTTCCTGCTTTTTGCGGCGTCCATGTTGGGCATCGGCGCGGCGGTGACCGCCGAAGCCGAAAGCCGACAGATCGCGGGAATCTTTGTGTTGGTGACGGTGCTGCCGTTGATGTTCATGGGAGCGTACTTCGACAATCCCAACGGGGTTTTGCCCGTTGTGCTCACGTTCGTTCCCTTCACGGCAGCGATGAGCCTACTTTTGCGCATGATGTTGGGCACGCTGCCTGTTTGGCAGATGTGGGTGAGTGTGGGCATCCAAATAGTGTCCGTAGTGGCTGTGGTGGCGTTGAGCGCGAAGGTGTTCCGGTTGGGGATGCTGATGTACGGCAAGATGCTCACGCCGCGCACGTTGTGGCAGGCGTTGCGCACCGGACAACGCACGTTGACCAGCGCCAGCGGCGAACGTCCCGCGCGGCGGCAGCGTAAAGGATGGTGGCGGCGATGACGCACTGGACGGACGTTTTTATCTTCGAGATGCGGCAACTTTTCCGCCGCAAAACGTACCTTTTCCTGACCTTTGGCGTGCCGTTGCTGGCTGTGTTGGCTTTTCACGGCTACCAGTGGTATCAGGGCTGGAATCCGAGCGGGGAAGACAAGTCGCCCGCCGACGTGACGCCGGAAACGGCGACCACGTCCCTCGGCTACGTGGACCGCACGCCGGAGGGGCTTTTCCCGCCGCCGGAAAGTTACGAAGCGGTGGACTGCGCGCCTTCGCCGGACGAGGTCGCAGCGCTGCGAGCCTCGGGCACGTCTTCGGAAACCCGCCGCCAAGCGATCAAGCGGTTGGCTTCGCCCTATTGCGCGCGAGAGTGGGTGCGCGCGTATGCGGACGTGCAGGCTGGACTGCGCGCCTTGGACGCGGGCACGATCCACTCGCTGTACGAAATTCCGCCGGACTTCGAGCAATCGGGCGAGGTGGCGGTTTACGTGGGCACGTTGAACATGGAATCCGTGGACACGCAAATGCAGTTCGAGGACTTTTTGCTGCGCAGCGTGCTTTACAATGTGCCCGCGCAGCAATACGAAGTGCTGTACTTGCGGTTGCGTAATCCGGCGTTCTTGGTGGAACACCGCGTCAATGCGAGCGGTGAGGCTGCCGAGGAACAGAATGACACGCAAAACTGGGTGCTGGTGTATGCGTTCGGTCTCTTGACCATGCTGGGCATCATGTGGGGCGGCGGCTTATTGATGCAGAGCGTGGTGCAAGAAAAAGAGAGCCGCGCGGTGGAGATCATCATCTCTTCGGTGCGTCCGACTGCGCTGCTGGCGGGCAAGGTGGCTGCCATGGGGTTGGGCGCGCTCTTGCAGATCCTGATGTTGGGCGGAGGATTGCTGTACCTGGGTGCGCACGCGGGCGCGGTCTCGGCGGCGCTGGGCGATGTGCACGTGGAAACGGGCAAGCTCATTGTGGGACTGGTGTACTTCGTGCTGGGCTTCCTTTTGTTCGGGAGCTGGATGGCTGCCATCGGCGCAGTGAGCAGCTCGGTGCGCGAGGCGCAAAACTTCGTGGTGGTGGTGACCCTGCCCGCAGCGATACCGTTTTTCTTCTTGCAGATTTTCGCTGAGGACCCGAACGGAACGTTGCCGCGTGTGCTGAGCATGTTTCCGTTGACCGCGCCGATGGCGATGGTGATGCGGCTGGTGGTGAGCGCTGTTCCGGCGTGGGAACTGGCGCTGAGCGTGGGGTTGCTGCTGGCGAGCATCGCGGGAGCGGG
>CAZZNC010000074.1:0-9004 GCA_964655405.1 uncultured Anaerolineaceae bacterium
GGCTTGCGGGGCTTCTTCCGGCCACCAACCGCCGTGCTGTTGGAAGCGCGCCCAGCGCACGGCCTCGTCCTCGCCGCCCAGCGCCCCCTTAGGCAGTTGGGCGATCTGCTCTTGGATGAACGCGACTTCGTCCGTCCAGGGCAAGGCTTCCGCAGCGGCGGGAATGCCGCGCGCCATCGTCAGCAGCACGTCGCCGGTGGGGCGCACGTCGTGCAGCGGCTCGACCACCAGCTGCTGCCCACTGACCGCAGGCAGTCCACCGAAGCTCGGTTGCACGACTTCATAGCCCCAGCTTTCCAGGTAAACGCGGTCCGGCAGGATATAGTCGGCATAGGCGGCGGTTTCGTCTACCAGCGGATTGAAGGAAACGATCGTTTCCACCGCTTCCAACGCGCCGCGCACGTCCGCTGCTTCCGGCAGGTCGTAAAGCGGGTTGGCGCCGTGCACCAACAGCACCTTGACCTCACCGGCATGCATCTTTTCCAGCAGCGCCAGCGCGTCCGCATAGGTGGAAGCGGGCGGCGGCGTCAGCCCTTCGGCGGGTGTGGCCGGTGTAAAGGCCATGCGCCCCGCTTTGCCCACGTCCGCCAGCGCGTTGAGCGCCTGCACGGCCATCACGGCGGCTTGTGCGTCCGCCTGGCCGGTGAGCGCCGTCCCCGGCAGCGCGACGGGGCGCTCGGCCTGGGCAAATTCGCGCGCCAACGTCACCAGTTCTTCCACTTCCATTTCGCAAGCGGCGGCGGCTTCTTCGATATCCACCTCACCGGCCAACTGCCCGGCGCGCTTGACGCGCTCCGCCGAGCCGAAGCCCTCTTCCGCGATGATGCGCAAGATCGCCTGCGCCACCAGCGCCTCGCTGCCAGGACGGATTGGCACCCAGCGGTCGGCTTTGGCGCCGCTGATGGACATGCGCGGCTCGAATTGCACCAAAAAGCCGCGTTTTCCGAACTCCTGGCTGCGGAAGCACCCGAATTCCACACCGAAGCCGGTGGAAGAAAGCCACGTGCCCGCGAAGTCCGCGCCGAAAGAGAAAATAATGTCGGCCTGCCCCAGGTCATAGGTAGGCAGCGCGGCGCGGTCGAAAAGGGCTTCGTCCACGCTCGCCAACACGCCGTAGCCGTTCAGCCCGCTATACAGGTCATAGCGCAGCGGGGGCGGCGCACCGATGGCCGCTTGGAAGCGTGCGAAAAGGTCGTAGAGGTGGCCGGACGTAGTCGAGCCGGTCCAAACGGCCACCGCATCGCCCGCGGCCTCGATTTTTTCGTAGAGCGTGTTGAGCGCCTCGTTCCAGGCCAGCGGCTCGAACTTGCGCGATCCGCGTTGGGCCTGGCGCACCGCACCGGTGACACGGTCGGGGTTGTAGAGCCATTGCAAGCCGGCTTGCCCTCGCGCGCAAAGTTTGCCGCGATTGACGGGATGTTCGGGGTTACCTTCCAGCTTCACAGCGCGCCCGTTCATCACGCGCACGATGACACCGCACACGGCGGGGCACATGCGGCAGGTGGTGGCGTACCAGGTGGGCGTGCCTGCGAGCTGTTCTTCCGGCGGACGGACGTAAGGTTCGAGTTCGACCCACCGCTCGGTTTCCTGGCTGCAACCTGCCAGAATGGCCGTCGCCGTGCCCGCCGCGCCGATCTTCAAAAAGTTGCGACGTGAAATCTTGCTCATTCCTCACTCCTAATAATGGCAGACTGCGCAGTCCCACAACGCATCTTTATTTTCCTGCTGGGCGTGGCAGTCCAGGCAAAAGCCCATGTTCATCAAAGCGGCAGGCTCGACCTGGTCCATGCTGGCAATATCGCCATGACACGAGCCACATCCCACACCGGCGGCGATGTGTGAACTGTGGTTAAAGTGCACGTAGGACGGCTGGACGTTGACCCGCTTCCAGGGGATCGGCTCTTGGCGTTCCCAATAGTCGAGCAGCTTGGCGATCTCCTCACCGTCCGCAGAAACCAGCTCCGGCGTGACGCCGCTTTCGTGGCATCCGGTACACTTTTCTACGCTGGGGATGGTGGCAGCGGGGCCTTTGGCGACGCCCACGTGGCAATATTGGCAGGGGATGCCAAAGTCGCCGGCGTGGACGGAATGTTTGAACGCGAAGGGCTGCTCGTAAGCGGCGTCGGTGGCGGAACTCACCAGGACGATCACGGCGATAACCACCACAATCAGCCCCAAAACTCCGCCGCCGATAAGCAGCCGTAGCCAGGATGGCAGGCCTGCTAAACTACGCATGTGGACTCCCTTCTGTCAGTATGTGACCGGCATCGCATCGAGCATAGCATCGAGACCTTTTCGAACGTGTGTGGTTAGTTAGAGTTGGTGTGTTTGTACGCAGTGGATGCACTTGGAAGGTAGGCGTTAGCGTGGATTACGCCGTCACCAAGCCGCGAACACCTGCGAGGTGTACATAACAAACAATATCATAATTTCCCCCCTATGGTTCCGGTAAAACTTAATGCTTATTTATGTGTTCTTAATCCACAAAAAGACCACCCCAAGCATACCGCATCCGCACAACAAATCACAAATTTTCGTTCAACTCATCTAGAAGCGTTGATGCTTTTCTGAAGGCACAAACAAGGGGCGTGTCTCCGCGACATGCCCCTTCGTTGGCGTGCAAAAGATGACGGCACCGGTTGCGGCCTACTCTTCGTCCCCTTCGTTGCTCACCGGTGTAATCGGCGTTGGCGTGGGGCGTTCGGTTTGGTCGTATTCCAACAGCAGCGCCTGGTAACGGTCACGGTACATTTCCGCCCGCGCACGTTCCAATTTCCAGAGCCGATCTGCGCTGCTCTTGAGCGGCACCAGCGCGGCTTGCACGGCCTCGATGCTTTCGCGGAAACGGTCGAGCTGCTTTTCGTGGTTGCGCCAAGCCTCGTCGTTGGTCAGCGTGAACTGCTTCCAACGCTTCTGGTCGTCCGTGATCCAGTCGTTCCATTCCTGGCGGAAGCGGGATTCCGAAAGGCGCTGCATTTCCGCCACTTCGTTGATACGTCGCCCCAAACGCTCGGAAATGCGCTCGAAATCGTCCAACACCTTGCGCATCTGGCGATGCGTTTCGGCCCAGCTTTCGAACCGTTCCACATAGCGCCGCATGTCCTCGTCGTAACTGCCGATGCTTTTGGTGAGTTCGGTCATTTGCTGGTCACGCTGCTGGAGCAGCAAGGTCTGTTGGTCTATGAACTGCTGAATCTCCTCGCGCCGGTCACGTTCGGCGGTTTGCAGTTCCAAGACGCGCTTTTCGTTGCGCAGCACCATCCCTTCCAACGCTTCCAGCTTGGGACGAATGCCGTCCACTTGTTTTTGGATTTCCGGCAGCTCGGACTGCACATCGGAGATGCGGCGGGCGTCTTGGCGGCGCTGCTCTTCCAGGAAGGTCAAGCGGCGTTCGGGTTCTTCCAACTTCTTGCTCAAATCTTCCATGCGTTGCTGCACAGCGGCCAGTGCCGAAGCCACGCGGTCGCGCTCCACGCGCGCGGCGGGCAGTTCTTCGACGGCGTGTTCCAACGCTTCGGTGCGCTCGGTCAGATCGCGGATCATGCGGGCGACGCTTTCGCGGGCGATGTCCGCGCGCCGCTCGGCCTCGCGTTCTGCCATGATGCGCTTGCTTTCTGCGCCTTCGATCAATTGTTGGAACTCGGCGCGGAGCTGCTCGGCGATCTCCTGTTCACGCGATGCCGGAAGAAACGTGCTGCGCATGGTAGACTGTTCGCTTTCCAAGCCGTCCAAACGCCGCTCCAATTGTGTGATCACCTCGGACTGTTGGGCTAGGCGTTCTTCAAGCTGGGCAATGATGTTTTTGTCTCTGCGGCGTTCCTCGTCCAGCCACTCGATCATGCGGGCTGCTTGTTGCAAATCCATAAGGTGCGCGCTCCTACCGCCAATCTCACCGTTATCATCGCGTTTCACGTGCGGGAATTATAGCACAGACGGTGCCCAGCTTTCAGCGTCCGCTCACTTGCACCGTCGCCAAGCGCAAATAGTCGGCGGGGGGTGTGCTTTCGGTCACCGCCGGCAAGGGCTGTCCGTCCCCGTACCAATACAGCTTCACGCCCAACGTGTATGCACCGGCGGGCAAGTTGGGCGGCAACAGCACACGGTGCAGGTCGAAGCGCAGCGCGTTTGGCGGCCATGTGCTGGTCGGCGCGTGACCTTCCAACGGCACGTCGTCATGTTGTGCCACCAAACGCCCGTCCGCTCCCAACAGAAAAACCGACACACTGTAGTCCCGCGCAGGGGTTTCGTCCGCTGACCACCACAACGCCACGCGCAGCGTTCCGCCGGATGTAGCCTTGTGCGGCGCTTCGGCGCGCCAAAGCGTGAAGCGGTCTCCGAAGCGCGCCAACGCTGCCGCCGGACGCCGGTCGTAGCGGTAGCTGTAGAGCAGCGTGCCCTGATGATCCACGTACAGTGTGGCGCTGCGCTCGAATCCGGCCTCCACGATAAGCGGGCCGTATTCGTCCATCGGCGCATCGCCCCAGTAGACCAACCAAAAAGCGTCTTGCTGCTGCAAATAGCCTTTCAGCGTGGGCAAAAACTGCCCGCGATAGGTGTCCCGCCACTCGCGCAGCGAAATATGCGGCGTTCGCGGGCCGAGCATCCGCTCCACGTAGTAGCGCACGGGAAAGTCGCCGACCCATACGTCCATCAACACAGGTTCGTTGTCCAGATGGTAGGTGGCTACGTTGCGTGTCACGCCGCGCCAGTTGGGGTACATGCGGCGGGCGTCGGTGGTAGTCAACCCCACTACCAAAATCAGCGCCAGCATGAACGCGCGTGCGTTGCGATCCAGGTTCGCCAGTCCGTGCCCGACCAACACGGCCAGCGCGGGCACAACCACGACAAAGTTCCGCACGGTCAGGATGGGACGGCGCGCGTTGAGCGCAAATGTCACGCCGACAGCCAACGTGCCCCACAACAACACATAGCCCACCGGCCAACGCGGACGGGTGCGCAGCTCAGCGCGCAGCGTGCTTGCCTCGCGACGATAGCGCACATACACCAAACCCAGCAGCGCCAACAAGCCGTAAATGGCGTAGTAGTGTCCCAAAAGCGCTGTGCGCACGGCGCGGTATGTGTCGGGGGAGTTCGGCAGCGCGTTTTGGTAGTAGAGCGGATTGTCCCAGCGCACGCTGTTTTGCGTCCATAGCACCGGCAGCCAGGGCGCGAACGCCAGCCCGACGGCGCTCAACAACCCCAGGCCCTGCGCCAAACGTCGCCAGGGACGCACGGTCAGCAGCATGTGCAGCGTCTGCGCTGCCAGCACATACACGCCCAGATAATGCGTATAGAGCAGCGCCGCCGAACTTGCTACATAGCCCAAGCGGTTGCCCCGCGAAGGTTTGTGCCACCAATGTGCATAAAACAAGCTGGAAAAGACGATCAGCGCGGCTAGCAAGCCATAATGCCGCACCTCCTGGGACAGATCGATGTGCAGATCGGCCAACGCCAAGATCAACGCGGCCAGTGTGCCCGTGCGCCGGTCGAAAAGCGCACGCCCCAGTTGATAGATCCCCGCCACCGCCACGCTGCCGATCAACACGTTGAAGGCGCGCATGGCGAATTCGCTATCGCCGGCCACGCTGCGCCACATGCGAAAGAGTACGAAAAACAGCGGGGGATGCTGATCGTGGATCAGTGCTTGCACCACGTCGCTCAAACGCGGGCCGGCGCTCAGCAGCACGGTCCAACCCTCGTCAGCCCACAAGCTGCGCACCTCCACGTTGTGGATGCGCAGTCCCCAGGCCAGCGCCAACAGCAACACCATCCCCCAAAGCGTGAACGTTGGGCGATACGTGGAACGGGGCGGGCTATAGTCGTTCATGGGGTGCTCCTGGCTGCACACGGATCGTTGCCCCGTCATTGTACCTACGGGGCGAACAGTCGCCAACGCACGCGAACATACATTTTGTTTCCCCGCGCAAACGGCGGCGGCTGGGCACTCGCTCAGCCGCCGCGTCGGAAAAAGCGTGCAAACGAACGCGCTTTGCTATTCGCTCATGATCTCGTAAGCTGTGCTCTCCCACACAAAGATCACCTGCTCGCCCAGTGCCAGGAATTCACCCACCAGCGGATCGAGGTCGAGCAGCGCAAAATACGCATCGCTGAGGAATGTCACCTGCACGGGCGTCATGCTCTCTGCGTCGTAGGTGGTATCCGTCCAAACGCCGTCCCGCCAAACGAACGTGCGGTCGGCCACGTAGCGCACACGCTGCGCGCCCACGTCCGCGCTGTTCGCTCCGGCTTCGTCCGCCTCTATGCGCATGGCGGTTGGAGCGGCCATCGGCGCTTCTGCCTCGGCTAAATTGGCGGACATTTCCGCCGCGTCCACTGCCGCCTGACCGGACGCCGGAGCGTGGAATTGCGTTTCGAAGGCGGCGCCTTCCTCGGCAGCGCCCAGCGGCATAGGCGCTATGTCGTCTTCGGTGATCAAGAACGAGGTATATGGCGTGATGATGCCATAGCGCATACTCAACCGCACGATGCTATCCACCAACTCCGGGTCTTCCCCGTGCAAGCGGATCGCGTTCATCAACGCGCCGATCTTGCGTGTGGCCCACAAGCGCGGGATGAAAGGCTCGCCGCCCGCGTTGTCGCGGAAACGCACCTCGTAAGTGTACGTTTGGCGGCTGTTCTCCAATTTGCCGGAAAGCCGCACGGTGGCCGTTCCCCCGTCCCGATAGCGCCCCACTACGATCAGTTGTGAGCCGACGAACAAGTCCGGCAAAGGCGCAGCGGGGTACATGTCGTCCACATGCACGCCGTCAATCTCTAGCTCCAGGTCGGTGAGCACCGGCGCGCTGATCTTGCTATAAAGTGCGCTGACCTCGTCGTCTATGCGTTCTTCGGGGCGTACATAGGCCGACGTGCCGCGCAGCTCTTGCGCCAGTTGGTCGAGCAAGAAGGTGTCCACGTCGTACCCCACGCCGAAGGCGAAAAGACGCACGTTCGGCGGCGCGTCCTCCGTGATATGGCGCACGATGGCACCGGTGTCGGTTTCGCCTTCGGTGGGCAGCCCGTCGGTCAGGAAAAGGATCACGGTGGGGCGTTCGCGCTCGGCCATTTCCAACGCGGTGCCCAGCGCGCCATCAATATCTGTGCCGCCCAGTGCGTCCAAACTATCTAGCCAAGCTGCCGCGTCTTGTGCTTCGGAAGGCGGCTGCAAGCGGTCGGCATAAACGCGCCAGCCGGTGCTGAAAGCAATCACGTTGAAGCGATCTTCGCGGTTGAGGTTGTCCAGCACGAACTGCGCTGCTTCACGCGCCTGTTTCCATTTGTCCCCGAACATCGAGCCGGACTGATCCAGCACAATGATCACGTCTTTGGGAATGACATGGCTGGCGTTTTCGCCAACGGGCGGCGTGATCAGCAGCGAGAAGAAGCCATCTTCACGGGCGCTTTCGCGGTAGCTGAGCAAATTAACGCTGATCGCGTCTCCGGCCAGGTTGTAATACAGGCTGAAATCGTCTTCGGGGCGCACGTAGGAATCCTCGTAGCCCACGCGAAAGTTGTAATCGTCCTCCCGCGAGATCGCCACGGGATGCGAAGGGGAATAGATCGTGCTGATGGGATCTTTGGAGTGCACGTGCACGTCCACGCTGAGTTGCTCCACCGGTTGGTGGGTGAGGTGGTCGGTGCGCAAAGGGTAGACATAGTGCACCAAATTGTCCTCGACGGGCAACAGTTGACCGTACTCGATCTCGATTTTAACCGTGTCCCCGGGTTGGATGGGGAAAACGTTGGCTTGGATCGCGTTCGTGCCGACGTATTCCAGCAACGCAGGGTCACGCAGCTGCCGCACGATCTCGTCGTAGATGTCGCGGGCCTCGTCGGCTTCCAAGATGCGCGCCTCGATGCGTTCGCCGTCCACCCACATCACCAATTCAGAAACCGCCGCGCCGCGTGGCAGGGGAAACAAGTACGTGCCTTCGGCCATGCGGTCGCTGTGGTTGGCGAAAACTTGCTCGACGCGGGTGGTGGCGACCTGGTTGTCTATGGTCACATGCACGCGGTGCGCTTGGATCACGACGCCGGAATCTACCCAAAAGGGGAGCTGCGCGTTTGGGCGAGACGCTGCCGCGTAAACCGCGCCAACGCCGCTCAGCAACGCGCCTCCTACGACCGCGCCTAACACGACAGCGGTCGCGCATACAGTCCAGATGCGTTTCATGGCAGGCCTCCTTGCCACAGATGGGCGAAGTTGTCTTTCTACGGCTAAGACGCCTGCCATCGGGAAAAAGTTCCCCCGAAGAGAAAAGCCACCGGCACGGTCTTGTTCCCAAGCCCCGCACCGGTGAGGTTGTGCCTCGTGCTCGACGTTGCGGGCACGCTTTGTGCGCTAGGGAGACGTGGGCGTCGCGTCGCGGGAATAGCCGGGCACCGCAATAGCCACGTAGAAAGCGTCAAAGCCGCCCCCGTTGGGGTTGCGCTCCCACACTTGGATATCGTCGCGGCCCTCGCGTGCGCTGCGCCAAATCTCCGTTGCCAACGGGCCTTCTAACCAGCGCGCTTCTTTGTTGGCGGCCAACTCGTGCAATGAGAATGGCGCCTCTTGCCACCACAACCAGTTGGGAGCTTCAGGGTCAGTCTGTGTAGGATATGCGCTGACCCAACCCGTTGTTGGTTCCACCAGCACCGGCTCGTCACTGAGCTGCTGGCAATTTTCAAGGATGCTGATGTAGCCATTTTGCGGCCAAGACGTGTAGCGCCGCACGGTGTGCGCTTGGCCGTAAAGCATCACGGTCACGCTTTCCATCACCGGATTGTCGTAATTGGGCGGTACGAGTTCATCTTCCCAAGTGTAGAAGCCGCGATTGATGATGTCTTCCAGAAAAGTACGCATGGTTTCTTCGCTGATGCGCCCTTCCAAGATCGTTTCCGAGCCGTCTGCATTGGTTGTGCTCCACACAGCGCGTCCGTCGCCCCAAAGTGTGCAAAGGGGAATACTGTTGAGGTCTAGGGCCGGTGGGCCATCCACCATCCGGGCGTCCAAACGCACGAT
>CAZZNC010000075.1:0-8760 GCA_964655405.1 uncultured Anaerolineaceae bacterium
ATTGGCGCTGGACCGCTCGCGCATTGTGTATGATTTGAAGTCGCGCGGTTACATTTGGTCGGCATTGGGCGACTTCCTCCAACTCTACTATGGGGAAGGAATGCACACGTTGTGGGATGCGCAGACTCGTGTCCGACTGAACGGCGCAGCGATTACCCTGGCTCAAATCGCTGATGTGCGCGGGCGCCCGAAAGAGGCACGGATGTTTTATATTCCCGCCCAACGTGTACTCACGTTGCATGACGGTTGGCCGCGCCCTTTCATGGACTATGGCGTAGATACGCCTTACGTGTTACGGCAATTCAGCGAGCGCATCCGTTGGCTGGTAAGCACAGGACTGGGGCGAGGAGAAGCACCGATTTTTCCGCAAAAAGGGCGCTTGGCGACATCTTTGCGCAACATGCTCGCCGAAGAAATCTTCGCGGGCGCACAAGTTCGCCTAGAAGAAAAAGCCCTGCGGAGACGGATCGTGTTGGAGGTGGCCGACACAACACTGCCTTTTATGGTTTGGTCAACGGGGCAGCGCGAGTTCGTGCCGTTGCTTTTGGGCTTCTATTATTTGCTGCCAAGTGGAGGAAGGCCGAAGAAAAAACTTGTTGATTGGGTCGTGCTAGAAGAGCCAGAAATGGGGCTGCACACACGCGGAATTATCGCCCTGCTGGTGGGCGTTTTAGAACTCATGCAGCGCGGTTATCGTGTGGTACTTTCAACACATGCGCCGCAAGTGTTGGAAATGGTGTGGGCGCTGCGCATGTTGCAAAGCGCGCAAAACGGCGGGGAACTGTTTAGCGCGTTGTTGGGACTTCCGGCTTCGTCTGCTTTCACTCGCAAACTTTGGGCGCGCCTTGCTGAGACTGAGTTGCGCACGTATTACTTCGACCGCCAGGCACAAGAAGCTGTTGTCACAGATATTTCCTCGCTTGACCCCTACGCTCCTGAGGAATCTGTGGCGAATTGGGGCGGGTTGATTAGCTTTAGTTCGCACGCCTCCGAGATTATTTCCCAAACGGTCACTCCTGAGGTGGTGTAGTGGCGTCGTTCCGTTTCCGAGAAATTGTTGCCCGTGTCAAAGCTCTGAAGGATTGCTGGCGTGACGGGCTGGGCGCTTTGCTCAAAAGAGATAAAAAGCTGGTCAGCGCCTCCAATGCGCGCAAATTGCAAGGCAGCGTGAACCTGGACGAGTGTTTGAGGGCCACTGCACCCAACGACAAACGTTGGGACTACGCCATCGGCTATGAGGCTGACGATGGCGAAAAAGTGTACTATGTGGAAGTCCACCCCGCTTCCACTTCAGATATTCCCACTGTACTTGCCAAGCACAAATGGTTGCGGGAATGGTTACAAACACAGGCGCACACGTTGGAAAAGCTGCCGTCGGAATATTGGTGGGTTGCCACTGGTCGCATCAAGCTCCTGCCAACAAGCCACCAAGCCAAACAGTTGACGGCAGCGAAAATTCAAGGCCCCACCAAGAGCCTTGTCCTGGACAAGTCGGACGCCAAAAAACGCCCCAAGCGCCGCTAAGTCCCTCCCCACACGTTCAGCATTTCCTCCAATTGGCAAATCGGTTTGCACCTGCTATGCTACAGGCGCTAGAAGCTGCAAGTGCCCAGGAGGGATGCGCCTATGGTTAAGCCCGTCGCAGCAGTAGACATTTCGCCGAATTTGCCCCCCAGCCTGGAACGACTGCGCGAGTTGGCCTATAACTTGCATTGGGCTTGGGATCACGAGTCCATCGCGCTCTTTCGCCGCTTGCACCGCGACTTGTGGGAGCAAACCGGCAACAACCCCGTGCAAATGCTCGGCCTCATCAGCCAAGAGGCGCTGCGCGCTGCCGCCGAGGATGAGGCTTTCATGGCCCACTTGGATCGCGTATGCGCTCATCTGGACGCTTACATGGCCCCCGATGCGCGCACCTGGTACCGGCAGAATTTCGGCGACTTTGATAAGCCTTTCATCGCCTACTTTTCGATGGAATATGGCCTGACCGAATGTTTGCGCAACTATTCCGGCGGGCTGGGCGTGCTTTCCGGCGACCACCTCAAGAGCGCCTCCGACCTGGGAATACCGCTGGTGGGGATCGGTTTGCTGTATGAGGAAGGCTACTTCCACCAATATCTGAACGCGGACGGCTATCAGCAGCAGTCCTACCCGCTCAACGACTTTCCCAATCTGCCCGTGCAACAGCTCCACGAAGACGACGACCAACCGCTGACGCTGGAAATTCCCATCGGCGACCGCGTGGTCAAACTCAACGTGTGGCAGGTGCAAGTGGGGCGCGTGCCGTTATATCTGCTGGACAGCAACCGCGCCGACAACCACGACGACTTGCGCGACCTCACCGACCGGCTTTACGGCGGCGATCAACGCCACCGCATCCGCCAGGAGATCATCTTGGGCATCGGCGGGGTGCGGCTGTTGGAGCGGCTGGACATGCGCCCGACCGTCGTGCACATGAACGAAGGGCACAGCGCATTTTTGGCACTGGAACGCATCCGCATGTTGTTGGAAGAAAATCCCAAGCTGGACTTTTGGCAAGCCGCCGACATCGCCGCGACGGGCAGCGTTTACACCATCCACACCCCCGTACCGGCGGGACTGGAACGTTTCGGCTACGACTTGATCGACGAACATTTCGCCTCGATGTGGGAAGCGCTGGGCTTGACGCGCGAGCAGTTCCACGACTTGGGCCGCGAACACATGGACGGATACGACCTTTTCAGCTTGCCTGTGTTCGCTTTGCGCATGTCCATGCACAACAACGGCGTGAGCAAGCTGCACGGCGTGGTTAGCCGCCACATGTGGCAATGGATGTTCCCCGACGTGCCGGAACACGAAGTGCCGATCACGTCGGTGACCAACGGAGTGCACGTGCACAGTTGGATCAGCCGCGAAATGGCGACGCTCTTCGACCGCTATCTCGATCCGGCTTGGCGCGACGAACCGGACAACCCCGCGCTGTGGTTCGACGTGGAACGCATCCCCGATCCCGAGCTGTGGCGTTCCCACGAACGGAGGCGGGAGCGGCTGGTTTCTTACGCGCGGCGCAAGTTGCGCACCCAGCTCGAAGCACACGGCGCGCCCAAAGCCGAGATCGAAGCAGCGGACGAAGTGCTGAATCCGGACGCGCTGACCATCGGCTTTGCGCGGCGTTTTGCCACGTACAAACGCGCCACCTTGCTGTTGCGCGACAAAGAGCGCCTGGCAAAGATCGTCAACGACCCCGACCGACCGGTGCAATTCATCTTTGCCGGCAAAGCACACCCCCATGACCACATGGGCAAAGAGTTGATCAAGGAGATCGTCAAAACCGCCGAAACGCCGGAGTTCCGGCACGCGATCGTCTTCTTGGAAAATTACGACATCAGCATCGCGCGCTATATGGTGCAAGGCGTGGATGTGTGGCTCAACACGCCGCGCCGTCCCCAAGAAGCCAGCGGCACCAGCGGCATGAAGGTCATTTACAACGGCGGGCTGAACGCCAGCATCCTCGATGGCTGGTGGGCCGAAGCCTACGACCCGTCGGTCGGCTTTGCCATCGGCAGCGGGGAAGAGTACGATGCGTCCGAGTGGGAGATGCAAGACTTCATCGAGGCCGAGGCACTTTACAACTTGCTGGAACGGGACATCGTGCCGATCTTTTACACACGCGGACGCGACGGCATCCCGCGCCAATGGATCGCGCTGATCAAAGCCGGTATGCGCAAGCTCGCCCCGTACTTCAACACCCATCGCATGGTGCGCGAGTACGCCGAGGAATTCTACTTGCCCAGCCACACGCTCTTTACACGGTTGGCCGCCGATGGGATGAGCGCAGGATTGAACTATGCCCATTGGCTGCACAAAGTGCGCGCACACTGGGACGCAATCGCCGTCGAGCGCGTGGAAGTGACGCCCGACAAGATCAAAGTGGACGAGGAGATCAACGTGCGCGCCTGGGTGAACTTGGGCACATTGGCACCCAAGGACGTGACTGTACAGCTCTACTATGGCCCGATGGACACACGCGGGGAGATCGTCGCGGGCGACACGCTGGATATGGAACACTGCTGCCCGTCGCAATCACAAGACGGCGTGCACGAGTTCGCGCAAAAGCTGCGCTACACCACAACGGGCAAGCGCGGCATTTCGGTGCGCGTGCTGCCGCACCACGCGGATTTGCCCGACCCGTTGTTGACCAACCTCATCACCTGGCCGCCGGACGCGCTCCAATCCGGTTAGTGGCCGCCCGTCGGCTGGGCGCGCCGCCCGCCCCGCGCGCAGCGCGGCGCAAAGCGGCATTCGCCGCTTTGGGGTGCGCCGAACGGCGCACGGCGGCGCGCCCCCGACGACGAACGTTCCAACGCGCGGGACGCTCTGCGGCACGCACCCTCCGCCGCACCAGCGCCCCGCCCTTCGTGCGCTCAATCGCCACTGTAACGCGGCCAGCCTTCGCCTGTTTCCTGGATCAAGTGATCCACCACCGCATAAAGCGCCTCCCGCTCGCTGGCCCCGTCGCTGAGCGCGCGCCGATACACCTTCAGCTGCCGGTCAGCACTGGTACCGCGTTCCACAATGGTCTTGAGGTGCGTCACTTCTCGCCGCGAGCCGAGTTCGTCCAACACGTCGTCCACAAAGTCCAACAGCTCTTGGGTCAAAAAGCGCATCGGCACTTCGGCTTCCACGCCGAAATCAATCAGCTTGCCGTCCACACCGTAACGCACCGCGCGCCACTTGTTTTCCTCAATGTAAATGCTGCGGTAGATGCGCCAGGACTGATTCCGATTGCGCAACTTGATCAGCTTGGAGGCAATCGCCTGCACCAGCGCCACCACCGCGACCGCATCGTCAATGTGCGTACACACGTCGCAAATGCGCACCTCCAGCGTGCCCAAGTCGGGGTGCGGGCGCGCATCCCACCAAATTTTGGTCGGGTCGCCCAAGCGCTGACCGGAGGCGCTCGGCTTGCTGGTATCCGGTTGGCGCATAATCGAGCCGACCTTGCCCATCAAGTTCACATAGCGTTCGTACTCCGCCCAGCCGGAAAAATGCGGCGGGATGCCGGAGCGGGGCATGTTCTCAAAAACCAGGCTGCGATAGCTCTTCAGCCCCGTATCGCGCCCGTCCCAAAATGGCGAGGACGTGGTCAGCGCCAAGATGTGCGGCAAAAAGTAGCGTAGCTGGTTGAGCACATCAACGCTCAGTTCCAACGCTCCAGAGTCCTTGCCGAAGCCCAAATGCACGTGCATCCCGAAGATCAGCAAACGGCGGGCCGCGTCTTTCATTTCCGAAGCCAAATCGTCGTAGCGCGCGCCCTCGCTAATCTGCTGATCCTGCCAGTGCGAAAAGGGGTGCGTAGAAGCGGCCACGATGCGGCGCCCGTGTTCTTCGGCCACTTCGCAAACCGTGCGCCGCAGCCGGATGATCTCCTGGCGGGCTTCTTGCACATTGCGGCACACTTCGCTGCCCACCTCGATTTGCGACTGCATGAACTCCGGCTTGAGCTGGTCACGCAGCACAACACGCCCAAATTCGAGCATTTCTTGCACATACGACGTCAGCTCGCGCGTTTCGGGGTCAATGATCTGGTATTCTTCTTCGATGCCAATGGTGAGAGGTGCTGTAGGCATGGTCTGTGCTCCGCATGTTTTATAATAAAGGGGACTATACACTGTACTATAATCAAATTGGACGAGGGGAAAAGCATTTGCCTTCGTGCACTTTGACCAGTTCACGCGCCCTCAGCGGTGAAAAAAGGAGCACGCTTCATGCCGCACATGCGCACCCAAGCGCTCGTTTTCCTGCTCATGCTTGCCGCGCTGGGCGTCCGCTCCCGCCCGTCCCGTTTGGAAGCTCAACAGCTCGAACGCTCGGACGGCGCCAAACAGTTGACATGCTCTCCGGCAGGGACAAGCGCCCAAAATCCGGCTTTTTCTCCCGACGGGCAATACGTGCTCTTTACCCGCTTTCTCGGCGGTTACAACACGCCTCCCGCTGAGCTGGTCACCGTCAATTGGCGCACCGGAGAAGAAACCGTCATCGTTCCCGCGCAGCCCGACGTAGAACACATCAACGCCCCGGGCACGGCCTGGGTGGACGGCCAAATTTGCTGGTCTTCAGACCAGGCAGGGGCCAGCAATGAGATCTTCACAGCCCACGCCGACGGCACCCACACCACGCCTATCACGCACCATCCCGAAGCCGCAGGCTACTACATCGAACCGGTTTTCGATCCGCAAAACAGCGCCAAGATCGCCTTTGAGTTCGGCCCTTCCGACGACGCTCCGCACCATATCGCGCTGGTCGAGCGGGACAAAAACAACAAAGTTACACTCTTGACCAACGATCCTCGTTTCGACGACCGTTTGCCGAATTGGTCGCACGATGGGCAGCGCATTGTGTTTCAACGCACCGCCAGCGGCGAGGAAGCGTGGCAGGTATGGGTTGCCACAGTGGACTTCAGCGGGCCGGCCCCTGTGCTCGTTGACGCCGGCCCCATCGCGCAGCCGAACACGGCAAACACGGACAACGCTTGGTACAGCGACGACGCCTATATCCTCAGCTCCACCGACTACCGCTCTGCCGTGCCCAACATCTTCTTGCTGCCCGTGCAAGGCGGTGAACCGATTAGGGTCACCCGCAGCGCCACCCACGAGGACGGCGCGCCCACAAGCTCACCGGACGGGCATTGGGTCGCGTTTGAGTCCCACTTGGGCGAAGACGAGGAGTACCCATCCGAAATATGGTTGATCCCCGTCGAGCCGCCGACGCCGTGATTTCCTCCGCGCAAAAATGCCGCGCACAGCGGCTCGCGCGTTCTGTCCGCTGGATTTGGTCACGCCGCAAAACGTGTTATGCTTGGGGAAAATCGGGCTTTACTGCGCATCAAAGGGGTATGTCGTGGCATCGCATCCAAGCGAGCAGACGATCAAAATAGATACTGAAAATATCCTGATCCGCGTGCTGCTGCCTGTGTTGACCATCGGCGCAATGATCGGCACGCACATCGGCGGGCTGAGCGTGCTCAACCGCGCGCTGCCGAACACCATTGATCCGCTGTGCGTGCTCTTTCCGCTGGACGTGGTGGTCTTCGTGGTGGGGGGGCTGCTGATTGACCGCGCGCTCAAACGTCTCTGGCCGCTGCACCGACACGCTACGCTCAGCGAAGAGGCGTTGGTGCTCACGGACCGTCGCAAGCAGCCGCCGCAAATAACCCGCATCGCCTGGGGGCTGCGCGTCAACGTGCGCGCCTGGCGTTTCACGGTCAAGCGCCCCGGGCGCATCCCGCGCGGTTGGTATTGTATGGCGCTGCGTCTGTTGCAAGACGAGGACGAGGCCATTTTCTATACGTTCATGGCCCGCAAAGAGGCCGAAAAACTGCCCGACTACGCGAATTTTGTGCGCTTGCGCTCACGCAAAGAAACGCTTGCAAACCCCAATCTTGAGGCTGCCGCAGAACAGCGCCGTTTGTTGAAATTGGAAGATGCGCGATGGGAAGACGGCGCAGAAGTTTCCCGCGAGGACTTTGCCGCCATCTTGCACATGCTGCGGCAACACGTGGAAGCGTGGAACTAAAAGGGCGTGCGCGCACGTCTCAAGGAATGAAAAAAGCCCGCCGACGGCTCAGTACCCATCTCACACACTTTTTCCCTACACAAGGAGGAGCAACACCATGTACGACAAACGTCACACATTTCCGGTGGTCGCAGCGCTCGCTGTACTGCTGGCGCTGAGCGTAGCCGCCCCACCGCTGCACAGCTATGCCGCGCCAACGGCCCAAGGGCTGCTCACCTTCGGCGATCCCACGCCGGTCACCGGCTCTCTCAACGAAACCGCGCCGGAAATCGTTTACGCTTTCGACTGCTTCCAAAACAACCCGGGCTCGGTCGTCGTGCGCACCACGTCCGGCGATTTGCGCGTGAACCTGGTCGTGCAAGACGACGGCGGGCAAACGCTAGGGCAAGGCGGCGTCGTGCGGCTCAATTTGTCGTCCGTCGCGCTCTTCGTGCCGACCCACGACGGGCTGTGCACCCTGACGCTTTCCCGCGAGGGCGACACCGCCGGTGATTACACGCTGCGGCTTTTGCCCGGGTATGACAAGCTGGACGTTTTCGACCGCTTCGATAACAGCGGAGACTTGGGTTTGGAATGGGCGCCCTACGCTTCCGACACCATGACCGCCGCCGTTGTCAACCAGCAAATGCAAATCCAAATCCTCACCGCCAATTTGCTGGGCTATGGGCTGCCGGCCAACGACCCCAAACGTACCTGGTCGGATTTCTACATCCAAGCCGACTTCGCCATTGACGGCAAACCCAGCTACTACGAGTACGGCTTCGTGTTGCGCACCGACGAAACCGACGACAATTTCTATTCCCTCACGCTCAGCAGCGACGGAGATTGGAACTTGTATTGGTTCAACGGCGATTGGAACGTGATTCAAGAGTGGACGGTTTCGCCCGTCATTGACGGAGCAGACAAAAACCCGCGCGTGGCCGTCTGGGTGCAAGGCGACACGTTCCGCGTCTACTTCAACAACCAATTTGTGGGCGAAGTCAGCGACTCCGACAACTACCGTCAGGACGGCGGCGTCGGCATCGCCGTCGGCACGATCAAAGACCAACCGGACGCGATCACCGTTTACGCGGACAATCTGGTGATCACCGCGTCCGCCAAGGGGACGGCGGCCCCCCCGCTGCCTGCCTCTGACGGGAACACTGCCGCCCCCACCGCAACCACCGCCCCCGTCGGCGGGCTTTTCGGCGCGCTGGGCCAAAATGG
>CAZZNC010000076.1:0-8597 GCA_964655405.1 uncultured Anaerolineaceae bacterium
ACCAGGGCAAGATCGCGGAAATGAAGACCGGCGAGGGTAAGACGCTGGTCGCCACGCTGCCGCTGTACCTCAACGCGCTGAGCGGGCGCGGCGCGCACCTGGTGACCCCCAACGATTACCTTTCCAAGATCGGTTTGCAGCTGATGGGGCCGATCTATCACTTCTTGGGCCTGACCTCGGCGGTGATCCAAAGTCGCGGCGGCAACGAGTCCATGCACTCTTTCCGCTTCAATCCAGACTGGCCCAGCAACGACGCGCGTTACCAAAACTTGGAGCCGATCTCGCGGCGCGAAGCTTACGAAGCGGACATCACCTACGGCACGAACAACGAATTCGGCTTCGACTATCTGCGCGACAACATGGTGCGCAGCCTGGAAGAAATGGTGCAACGCGGCCACCATTACGCCATCGTGGACGAGGTGGACAACATCCTGATTGACGAGGCGCGCACCCCGCTCATCATCAGCGGGCAGGCCGACCGACCTTCGGACTACTATCAACTTTTCGCCAAGCTGGTGCGCAAGCTGCGCTCCAGCAGTCCGGAAAGCATCGAAGCCGAAGAGCCGGACGGCGATTATGCCGAAGATGTACAAATGCGCAGCGTCTACCTCACCGAACAGGGCGTCGCCAAGATCGAGCATCTGCTCAAACAAGAAGGCCAGTTGCACGGGGACAACCTCTATAGCGCCGAAAATTCCGAGATGCTGCCGTATCTGGACAACGCACTGCGCGCCCACGTGATCTATCAGCTCGACCGCGACTATGTGGTCATGGGCGGCCAGGTGATCATCGTGGACGAGTTCACCGGTCGGCTGATGCACGGGCGGCGCTTCAGCGAAGGGCTGCACCAAGCCATCGAAGCCAAAGAAGGCGTGGAGGTGCGCCGCGAAAACCTGACGTTGGCGACCATCACCTTCCAAAATTACTTCCGCATGTACGAAAAACTCGCCGGTATGACCGGTACAGCGGCCACCGAAGCCAGCGAGTTCGAGGAAATTTACGACCTGGAAGTGACGGTCATCCCCACGCACAAACCTATGATCCGCGTGGACTATGAGGACTTTGTCTTCATGTCCGAACGGGGCAAATGGCACGCAGTCGTGCGCGAGATCAAACGGCGGCAACAATGCGGGCAACCGATCTTGGTCGGCACGGCAGCCATCGAAACCAGCGAAAAACTCGGCGGCTACCTCAAACGCGCAGGCATCGAGCATCAGGTGCTCAACGCCAAGCAGCACGAACGCGAAGCCGTGATCATCGCGCAGGCCGGACGCCCGGGCACAGTCACGATTGCCACCAACATGGCCGGTCGTGGCGTGGATATTTTGCTGGGCGGCAATCCGGAGGGTTTGGCGCGCGACAAGCTGCGCAAACGCTACGAGGTGGACATCACCGAGGCTCAACCCGAACAGTGGGAAGAGGTCTTGGCCGAGGCCAAAGCCGAGTGCGCCCGTGACCGCGAAGTCGTGTTGCACGGCGGCAAGGTTTACAACCTGGCACAACAGATCCTCTTCGAGCGCTATGACCTGCCCGTGATCTTGGCCGACGATGAGCAGTGGAAAGAAGCCTACACCGAGGCGAAAAAACGCTTCGCCCAAGACCCCAATCTGCATTTGCAGGTGGAAGGCGGCGGCCTTTATGTGCTGGGCACAGAACGCCACGAGGCGCGCCGCATTGACAACCAGTTGCGCGGGCGTTCCGGTCGCCAGGGTGACCCGGGCGAAAGTCGCTTCTACCTTTCGCTGGAAGACGACCTGATGCGGCGCTTCGGCGGAGAGCGTGTCAAGAACTTCATGAAATGGGCCGACATGCCGGAAGATATGCCCATTCAGCACCGCATGATCTCCAAGTCTATCCAGCAGGCCCAAACGCGCGTGGAAGCGCACAACTTCGATATCCGCAAGCGCGTCCTCGAATACGACGACGTGGTCAACAAGCAGCGCGAAACCATCTACGCCCAACGCCGCAAGGTCTTGGAAGCAGCCTCCGGTGAGTTGCGCGGACAGATTTTGGACTTGGTCGCCGAGCAGATCGAAAACCTGGCCGAAGAGCAGATGCAGGGCGACCCCATCGAGTGGGACTTCGAGGAATTGCACCGCGCCGCGCTGACCGTCTATCCCGTGCCCCCCCATCTGACGCCCGAAAAACTCGCCGAAATTGCCGAAACCGCCAAACGTGAAGACCCGCAAGCCGCCGTTGCCACCGCGCTCTATGAGGGCGCGGGCGAAGTCTACCGCCAGCGCGTGGAACGGTTCGGGGCCGAGTGGATGGCGATGGCCGAACGCTACGTGCTGCTGAACGCGATGGATCAGTTTTGGCAACGCCACCTGACCGATCTGGACGTGCTGCGCGAAGGAATCGGCCTGGTGGGCATCGGCGGGCGCGACCCGTTGGTGGAATATCAGCGACAAAGTTATGAGATGTGGCGCGCGTTGCAAGAGGAGATCAAGGCCAAAGTGGTGCGAGACATTTTCCGCGTGGCGCCGCCGGAACAGCAACGCCCCACCTTCACGTTGGCGCGGAACCTGACCAATGTGCAGGCCGGTCGCGGCACCATGCCCACGATGCAGGCCGCCGCCCAAGCGCGCGCCGCCGGTGGCGATGGGCGTTTGAAGCCCCGTCGCGGCAAGGGA
This sequence comes from uncultured Anaerolineaceae bacterium, assembly GCA_964655405.1. Lineage (GTDB taxonomy): Bacteria > Chloroflexota > Anaerolineae > Aggregatilineales > Aggregatilineaceae > JALSSH01. Next base: position 2,634 of record CAZZNC010000076.1, read on the forward strand.
TTGCCCGCCAACGTAGACAGCATCCCGGGTTTGCCCTTGCCCCTCAGCCGCTACGAAGACGTGGGCCGCAACGACCCGTGTCCTTGCGGCAGCGGCAAGAAGTTCAAGCACTGCTGCTACAAGACCATCCAGCGCAGCCGACAAACCACCGCGCCGGAAACTGTGCGACGCAGCGCCAGCCGACGTCGGAGACGTTGAGCCGCCGCCCACGCCGCAATATACGAGCAGGCAAGAGGTGAAAAGCCATGTCTCTACCCAACATCATTTCGCCCTCAACCCAAACACTGGAACCGCGTTTGTTGCATCTGCTGCAAACGCACCTTGACACGTTCATCAAATGGGACATTGTACGGCACTTCCACGAACAGCCGCACCTTACCCACACCGCGGCTCAACTCGCTCGCGTCTTGGGCCGCGACGAGCGCGTCATCGTGCCGGAATTGTTGCAACTGACGCGCACGGGTTTGTTGAGCACCCAGGAAATGGCGGACATGCGCCTCTTTACCTATACTGACGATTTGGACATGCGCACCCTGGTCGCCGACTTTTTCAGCGCCTGCCAAGATCGACGTTTTCGGGTGCAAGCGATCTGCCAAGTCATTCGCGGCTTGCGATGAGGCCGTGCCCATGCCGCACCCGAACACTTGCTCCACCGCCCAGCTTGCGCGTTGTGCGTTCTCGCCGATAAGAAACGGTTTTTGTGGCCCCTATAAGGAACGTGATCCTTCATGAATGTGTCGCTTTCCTCCTCCGAATCGAGTGCGGCTTCTCTATTCAACGCGCCCGAGGCCATCATGCTCTTGAACCGGCATGGTGTCGTCCGTTTTGCCACTCCGGCCATCGCTGAAATTTACGGCTACACACCCAAGGAAGTTCACGGGCGTTCTGTCTTGCGCTTCTTGACGCCCGAATGTGCCGACCACGTGCGCGTCGAATGGCAACAGTTCCTCGCGTCCGGCCACCCCAGCCATGAATTTGCCGCCGTCGTGCGCGCACGTGGCGGGCAGCGTGTCGCCGTCAGCGCCAGCATTTGGCGCTTGCCCCAAAGCCACACATTCTTGGCGGTTTACCACCTGCACGAACGCATCCGCGACCACCTGCACGCCATCTATGCCATCACCAACACGCTCACGCGCACGCTGGGCTTTGAAGAGATGGCAACCACCGTGTTGCACGCCCTGCCCGAACTCATCACCTGCCACACCTGCACGCTCTATATGTTGCAGCCCCACAATCGCGTCGAAGCGCGCCGCTGGCACGATGAGCAGATCGAAAAGTGGGTTTCGTCAGCGGAAAAGGACCAACCCGAATACCCGCTCAACCGCCTTATGCGCGAAACCGGCCAGCCGATTCTGATCCCCGACACGAGCGCCGATGCGCGTTGGGAACAACCGCCGGGAACGCGCATCATCCGCAGTTGGATCGGTGTGCCGCTGGTGCATCGCGGGCTGTACCTGGGGGAATTGACGTTGGATAGCCCCCAAGCACAGGCATTCGACGAAACGGATTTGGAACTGGCCCAAGCCCTGGCAAGCCAATTGGCGGTTTCGTTGCATCACGCGCACCAACTGCGCGCCGAACAGCAACGCGCCAAGATGTTGCAAGTGCTCAGCCACCTCAGCCAAGCGATCAGCCGTCTTTCGCTGGCGGAGGTGTTGGAGCTGGTTTATGAGCACATTAGCGCCTTGATAGACGTGAGCGGCTTTTTCATCGGACTCTATGACCGCCAGACCAATACAACGCACCTGGCGCAACTTTACGACGAGGGCGAACGCCGCCCCGACGAAACGCACTCCGCCGACGAAGGATTGGTCGGCCTGGTGCTGCGCACCGGCGAAAGCATCATCATTCACGACACCGAAAAAGACCCGCGCATAAAACACGCGATGCAGATCGGCAAGTGGCCGCGCAGCGTGTTGATCGTGCCGCTGGTGACACAAAATGAAGTGGTCGGCGTGCTTTCGGTGCAAAGTTACACGCCGAACGTCTACACATCGGAAGCCATCGCCTTGATGGAAGCGGTCGCCGGTGTGGTGGCAACCGCCGTGCACAACGCCCGCCTGCACGACCAAACCGTCGCCCAATTGCACGCCTTGGAAATGCTGCACCAGCTCAGTTTGGACTTAGCCGACACCCAAGACCCCCAAGCCATCGCCCGTTTGGTGGTCAGCGCCGCCCTGGACTTGTTGCAAGCGGACGAGGCGCGCTTGTGCTTATATCCCCATCCAACTTGGGATGCCATCCAGTGGACAGCGCAGTTCGGTCGTGACGGCGAAGAATCGGCCTATACTTCCCAGGCTAACCCGCCCCCCAATGCACTCACGATGCGCGTCCAAGAGGAAGGCCAACCGATCTGGCTGCCGGAACTGCACGAGCACCACGAAGCCTATCCGCACTTGGTCACCGACCGCCCGTTATGCGCTGCCGTGCTCTACCCTATCGCCCGTCACGGGCAAGTCATGGCCGTGTTGACGCTGCTTTTTTCCGAGCCGCAGCTTTTCCGCGCCAGCGAGCGCCGCGTGATCGAAATGCTGAGCTTGCAAGCTGCCAGCGCACTCACCAACGCCGCCACCACCCGCACGCTGACCCAGCGGCTGCACGAAGTGATCGCGCTGCACGAGCTGGCCCAGCGCACCAGCGCGATGGACTCGCGGGACGAGATTTTGCGCATTGCGGTCGAAACGGTGCGCGAAGTGTTGCAATGCCGCTCGGCCAGCGCCGTGCTGCTGGAAGCCGACGGCAAGACCATCACGCTCCACGCGGGCGCGGGGCTGGAAGAAAAATACCTGGGGCAGGTGAAATTCGAGTGGGGCGAGTATGTGGCGGGCGCGGTGGTCGCCCAGGGCAAAGCGATCTACGTGCCGGATACTTACGCCGACCCGAGCTTCCGCCACATCGATCCCGAGATCCGTGCGCTGCTCTCCGTGCCGCTCACCGTGCACAAACGCACCATCGGCGCGTTGAACATTGATGCGGACACCGAAGACGCCTTCACGCCCGAACACGAGCGCGTCTTGGCAATTGCCGGCGGGCAAATCGCCGCAACCATCGAAACGTTGCGGCTGTTGGAAGAAGCACGCCAGCGCGCCGACGAACTAACGACGGTCAATGCGCAACTCGAAGCCCAAGACGAGCTGCGCCGTGAGCTGCTCTTCCAAGTCAGCCACGACCTGCGCAGCCCGCTGCAAATCATTCACGGTTACGCCGAGATCATGAAAGCCGGAATGCTCGGGTCGCTCACGCCCAACCAGCAAAACGTGCTCGATTTGATCCTCAAGCGCAGCCGCTCGATTGAGCAGCTCGCCAAAGACATCATCGCCGCGCGCCCCATTGACTATGAGATGCTCAACAGACAGCCGCTCGACTTGAACGAGCTATGCCGCCAGGCGGTGGCAGACGCGCAAATGATCTATCCGGACGCACCAGTGAGCTTCGCCAGCGAATTGACCGCCGACCCTTTGATCGTGGAAGCGGACTATCACCGGCTTAACCGCATCTTCGACAATTTGATCGGCAACGCGGTCAAGTTTTCACCGGACGGTGGCACGATCACGCTGCGCACGCACCTTGACGAAAACGGGCAATGGGCGCACGTTTCGGTCTGTGACCAGGGCATCGGTATTCCTGCCGACAAATTGCCGTATATCTTCGAACGCTTCTATCGTGGCGACCGCCAATTTCGCAAGCGTTTCCAGGGGACAGGGCTGGGGCTATATATCACCCAACAGATCATCGAGGCCCATCGCGGTAAAATCTGGGTAGAAAGCCAAGAGAACGTAGGCAGCACCTTCACGTTTGCCTTGCCGCTTGTAGAAAGGTAGAAAACTCGTGGCTTTTAACGTGCATCACGTGGTCGATCAACAGAGCGCGCTTTGGCGCACGCTGGCCGCCTGGCCGAAGATCGAATTGCACCGGCATTTAGAAGGGTCGGTGCGGCTGACGACGTTGGTCGAAGTGGCCCGCACACACCAGATCGAGCTGCCTACGTATGACGTGGAAGCGCTGCGCCCGTATGTGCAAGTGACCGACCAGGACACCTCCAGCGCCGCCGCGTTCCTCAGCAAATTTCAGGTGCTGCGCCGCTTCTACCGCTCGCTGGACGTGATCGCGCGCATCGCTTACGAGGCGGTGGAGGATGCCGCGCTGGACAATGTGCGCTATATGGAGCTGCGTTTTACGCCGCACGCCCTGGCCCGTCAAAACGGCGCCAGCTACCAAGAAGTGATCCAAACAGTGTGCGAGGCCGTAGAAGCCGCCGAACACGAACACACGATTGACGTGGGGCTGATCATTTCGGTGAACCGGCACGAAAGTGTCACCGTCGCCCAACGGGTGCTCAACGCCGCGCTAGAAGTGGACTGCCCCAAGATCGTCGCGGTGGATTTGGCGGGCAAGGAAATCGGGCACTCAGCCCGTCCGTTCCGCCCACTTTTTCGCCAAGCGCAAGAAGCCGGTTTGCACATCACCGTACACGCAGGCGAATGGGATGGGCCGCGCAATGTGCGCGAAGCGGTGGAAGTGCTCAACGCGGAGCGCATCGGGCACGGCGTGCGCGCCATTGAGGACTCCACGGTGGTGCGGCTGGTGCGCGAGCGCAAGATCACGTTGGAGGTGTGCCCCACCAGCAATATGCAAAGCGGCGTGGTGCCCTATTTGCAAAACCACCCCTTGCCAGACCTGGCCTATCTGAACGTGCGCACCACCATCAACACCGACGATCCGGCGCTGAGCGGAATCACATTGACGGACGAAATGGCGTTGGCGCATGTGGGGCTGGGGATGCCGCTGAGCACGCTCAAAACGTGCGTGATGAACGCAGCTTTTGCAGCCTTTTTGCCGGACGGTGAACGCGACCAACTGATCGCGGATTTCCGCTCGGCGATGGGGCTAGACGACACGGTATACCGCCCCCCACGCCTTTAGTTTCCCGTGCCCACTTCTTCCAATAGCGCAGGATCATCGTTGGCGGGACTGTTGACGCGCCGCGAAACGGGCCACGCGCGCAAGCGTTCGGCGGGCAGCGGACGCAACAGCGCGCGCACCGCCTGCGGGTCGGTCAGCGTGGGGTCGAGCCATGCCGCGTAAGCCTCGCGCGGCAAAATCACCGGCATCCGTTCGTGGATGGGCGCGAGCAGCGCGTTGGCCGCTGTGGTAATCAGCGTGCAGGTGGTCAGCTCCTCACCGCTGGCAGGGTCGCGCCAGCGTTCCCACAATCCCGCAAAGCCAAAGGGCCGCCGCTCCTTCAGCGTAATGAAATACGGTTGGCGTGAGCCTTCCGCGCGCTTTTGCCACTCGTAAAAGCCGTCCGCCAACACCAAACAGCGGCGACGGTGCAATGCCTGGCGGAAGCTGGGCTTTTGGTGCACGGTTTCGGCGCGCGCGTTGATCAGGCGCGCCCCGATACTGCGGTCTTTGGCCCAGCGCGGGATAAGTCCCCAGCGCATCAGCCCCAAGCGGTTGTGGCTTTCGTTAGGGGCGTGGATGACGGTGGCGACGGGTTGCGTCGGCGCGATGTTATAGCGCAGGGCGAGCGGCGGCAGCAGCCCGCTCAGCGCGAATTCCGCCGCGAGCACGGCGGGGTCAACCAGGGTAAGCGTAAATCGTCCGCACATACGTTCGATTATAGGCGCGTGCGGCGTGGGGAGCAAACCGCGTTGATGCGCGTAATGCAGCCCCAAAGAAAAACAGCCCAGGAGTTGCACTCCCAGGCTGCTTGTCACCCTACAACCGTTGGGTGTCTGGACTATTGGCCGCTGTGTGGGCCTGCGCCGCCCGCGCCGCGACCACGCCCGCCGCGTCCCCTAGCAGTTTCCATCGCCTCACCGACGATAGCATCGTATGCGTCTTGCTCCAGATACTGCGGTTCATACGCGGCGCCGGTCTGCTTTTCCAACGTCGAGGTGAAGGCGCGCAGGTGGTTATGCGACCCCATCATCAGATTTTCGTAGACCAAGCGAATATCCG
>CAZZNC010000077.1:0-8565 GCA_964655405.1 uncultured Anaerolineaceae bacterium
CGCCTTTATCGCGGTCAACGTGATGACCATGCCCGGGGTTAAGATCGGGCGCGACGCGGAAGTCGGCCCCACGACCGTCGTGCGGCAGGACGTGCCGGACGGCGTGCGCGTGTGGGTGGAACAAAGCGTTGAGCGCGCGTTGCGTAAGGACTTGTAGCCATGCTTGACGCGGCCATTTTCAAACGCTACGACATTCGCGGGCAGGTCGGCGCGAACTTGACCGAGCCGGTCGCCGAGCAGGTCGGGCGGGCTTTCGGCGCGTGGTTGGCGGAACGGGGTATCACGCAAGCCGTGCTCGGCTACGACAACCGCGTTTCGTCCCCTGCGCTGGCGGCGGCGGCCATACGCGGCTTGACCGCCGTCGGTTGCGACGTGACCGAGATCGGCCAGGTCAGCACGCCGCTGGTGTACTGGTACGCGGTGGAGGCGGGCGAGATCGGCGCGCTGATGGTGACGGGCAGCCACCTTGCCCCGCAAATGAACGGCTTCAAGCTGGCGGTGGGCGCGCGCAACCTCTACGGCGCGCAAATCCAGGCGCTGCGGCGGCGGGCCGAGGCGGGCGACTGGCCGCAGGGCGCGGGGCGCGTGTCCCGCGACGAGGACGCGCGCGCGCGTTACCTGGCGATGCTGCGCAGCAAGCTGCACCACCGCCGTCCGCTGCGGATTGTGGTGGACGCGGGCAACGGGATGGGCGGCGTTTTTGCCGTGCCGCTGTTGGAGGCGCTCGGCCACACCGTGATCCCGCTGTACTGCGAGCCGGACGGCACCTACCCGAACCACCAGCCGGACCCGCAAGACGCGGCCAATTTGCAAGACCTGGTGGCGGCGGTGCGCGCCGAGCGCGCGGACGTGGGTTTGGCCTTTGACGGGGACGCGGATCGCGTCGGCGTGGTGGACGAGCGGGGGCAGCCGATCCCCGCCGACCGCGTGATGGTGCTTTTGGCGCGGGACATTTTGGCGCGCAACCCGGGCGCCACCGTCGTCGGGGACGTGCTGTGCTCGCAGGTGCTCTTTGACGAGGTGGAGCGCGCGGGCGGCGTGCCGTTGATCTGGGCGAGCGGGCACTCGCTGGTCAAGGCGAAGATGGCCGAGGTCGGCGCGCTGCTGGGCGGCGAAATGAGTGGGCATATTTTCATCCGCGACGGCTTTTACGGCTTCGATGATGGCGTTTATGTGGCAGGGCGCGTGGTGCAGTTGCTGACCGAGGGGGACGCGCCGCTTTCGCAGTTGATGGCAGACGTGCCCACGCTTTACGCCACGCCGGAATATCGCCCGCATTGCCCGGACGCGCGCAAAGCCGAGGTGATCGCGGCGGTGCGGGACGCGCTGGCGGGTCGCTATCCGATCAACGACGTGGACGGCGTGCGCGTGACCTTCCCGCGCGGCTGGGGCTTGTTGCGCGCGTCCAACACCGAGCCGGTGCTCTCGTTGCGCTTCGAGGGGCGCAGCGAGGCGGACGCGCTGGAATATAAGCGCATCTTTCAGCAGGCGTTACGCGCCGCCTATCCCGAGGTGGCGGACTTCTAACGGCGGCGGCGCGCGGCGGGGAGGGGGGACGATGACGGGCAACGCACATCACGACGGCAGGACGGGGGGCGAACGCGCGGAGACGTTGTGCGCCAGGCTGGACGCGCTGCGCGCCAGGGACGCGGAGCTGTCGGCGGCGCTTCGCCGTGTGCGCGCCGACCCCGCCGCCGAGCCTACGGAAGTGGTGCGGCTGTTGCGGGAGTGCGCGGACGTGCAGCGCGCGCTGGCGGCCTACGAGCGGCTGCAAGCGTTTTTCCAACGCGCTTTCCCTTCGCTGGGCGCGGAGGCGGACGCGCATGTGCCGGACGTGCCCGTGCTCGACGGCGGGCTGTATACCACCGAGGCCGTTTATACGGGCGCGTATGAAGCGGTGGACGTGCTTTTTGTCAACGGGATTTTGGTGGAGTTCGCGGCTTTTTTGCAGGGGCTGGCGCGGGTCGCCGCGCGGTGGCCGGAGCGCACGGTGATCGGGCTGTACAACGCGACCGACGACGCCGTGCACGATATATGGCAGGCCACCAACGACCGCGCGCAAGCGTTCCTGGCGGCGCGGCTGGACGCAAGCAACCCCGCTGTGCGGCATCTGGCGGACGTGGTGATCGCGGTCGGGGAGCGGGGCGGCGGCCACACGCTGACGCTGGTCGGGCACAGTCAGGGCGGGGCGATTCTTTCTTCGGCGCTGAACCTGGTTGTGCGCGAACGTGCGGAGCTGGACTTGGGCTTTTTGCAGGTGTTCGCGCTGGGGTCGTTCGGCGTGGACTTTCCCGAGGGGCCGACGTATCACATTTTCGTACACCAATTCGATCCGGTGCCTGCGCTGGCGCAGCTGAGGGTGTTGCCGGGCGGGGTCACGTCCACCGCGCAGTTGCACTATTTTGCCAACCTGACCGTGCTGCGCGGGCCCCTCGAACCGTTGGAAGCGCACGCGCTGGCGGGCTATGTGGCGGATTGGGAGGCCTTCATTGCCGAAGAGCACCGCATCCGCCAGGGGAACGCGCTGCAACGGCTGTTGGGGCAGGCGGGGGAAGCGGCGCAATTTCAGCTCAACCCTTGGGGCGTCATAGCGCGGCTGGGCAACCAGATTTTCGGCGTCACGCCGCGTTTGCCGCTGTAGCGTGCGCGCCGAAGCGGGCGGGTGTGGGGCCGCTACGCAAAGCGCAGCAGCACGCCGGTCGCGTCGTCGTGGAGCTTCATGCGTGGGTAACGCTCGAAGTCCGCGTCGGCGGCTTCGGCTTCGCGCAGCGTGTGCAAATAGCCGGCTAACCCTTGCGCGTTGATCTCGCGTGCCATGTACACCCAACGTTCGGCGCGGAGCGCGTTGGCGCGTGCGGCGTCCCCGCTGAACGCTTCATTGGCGTTGGCGGGCCATTCCAGCCCGTCGCTCATCACGCAGACCCAGGCCACTTGCGCCAGCGCCAACGTCCCCGTACTCACGAAATAGCGCAGCTCCGGCAACCCGTCCAGCACGCCAATGCCCTGTGCGGGTTGGGGCAAACCGTGCTCGTCCACGTAGTTGTGGCGCAGCGCCGCCCGTGTGTTGAAATGTTGCATATTGGGGGTGCGCACCAGCTCGCGGAAGCTCGTTTGGGGGTGCGCTTGGCGTTCGGCGCGGAGCGTGAGCCGCAGCCCGTGGTCGAAGTCCAGCGCGGCGGCGGTGGGGCACTCCACGTGCCCGTCCTTGTACGCCACCAGCAGCATGGTGTCTCCGGCGTGGGCATAGCTCAGCGTCTGTTCGATGGGATCGTAGCCGATCAGTGTGGCGACACACGCGGGCAGCACGGCGCGCACCATGCGCGGGTCGCGGCGCAGCATGTCGTCGGCGTCCGGCGGAAGCTGCATGGCTTCGAGCGTCAGCTCTCCGCAGACTTCACGCAGCGCGCGGCCCAATTCGGCGTTGGCGGCTTGCAACATAGCGCGCGGAGACGGGGGCGCGCCTTCGGCCACCTGGCGCGCGAGGGCATCGCGCACCGTGCGCGCGGCATAGGCGGCAGAGGTGGGACGCCCGGGCAATGTTTTCAGGTGGCTCTGCATGATGGGGGGCGTGATGCGTGCGGTCACGCCGTCAATGGCCGCGCCGTAAAATGCGTCGTCGAAACCCACGACCGGCATAGCCAGCCAGGCATCTTCGTTGGGACGGTTGGGCGCGCTGTCGCAGACGATTTCCAATGTGGGGGCGGGGGGCTGCCGGTGGATGTGCGGCATGGGGTGCTCCTGGGGCTTGTGCAAAGACGAAAAAAGGCATTCCACGCCGGAATGCCTTTGCAGAGCGGGTAAGGGGATTCGAACCCCTGACATCCAGCTTGGGAAGCTGACGTTCTACCACTGAACTATACCCGCGAGGTTGTCGTTATTATAGGCAGGGGCGCGGGCGCTGTCAAGATCGGCACGTGAATTTTTGTGACAGAGTGGGGCGGGATTTTCGGGGCCGCCGGCCCCTGTACCCCCCGCGAGCCGCGCTGCCGCGCACCTCGCGGCGCGGACGCATCCACACACGCCGACGGGTGAGCCTGGGCCGTCACCGTGCGCACGGGGCGCGCCGCCCGCCCCGCGCTCCGCGCGGCGCAAAGCGGCTTCCGCCGCTTTGGGTGCGCCGAAAGGCGCACGGCGGCGCGCCCCCGACGACGAGCGCTCATCGGCGGCGGACGGTCGCCGGATGCCCAAGTTCCACGCCCGCCGTGCACAGCGCCCCCACAGACGCGGCTAGCGTAGGCGGCACCTGTGAGGCTATAATTTGCCCCCGTCGTCGAAAGCAGAGCAAAGGACGAGTGTGTGAGGGCAGTGGGTAAACGTGGGTCGAGCATCATGCTGGGCGCAGTGGTCAGCCTGGCCGCTTTGTACTATCTTTTTCACCGTGACCTGAGCGCGGTGCGCGATGAGTTGTTGCACGCACGTTATGCAGCAGTGATCCCATGCGTGGTGCTGATCGTGGTGGGGCTGTGGCTGCGCGCGTTGCGTTGGCGGGTGTTGCTCGGCGGACGGCTTGCCCCTGGGCACAGCTTCCACATTCTCAACGTGAGTTACTTTGTCAACGGGGTGTTGCCGCTGCGCGTGGGCGAGCTGGCGCGCGCGGCTTTGGCGGCGCGCGTTGACCCGCCTGTGCCGGTCTTCACCGCGCTGAGCACGATTGTCGTGGAGCGGCTGCTGGACACGATGGCCGTTTTCGCGCTGATCGGGCTGACGCTGGCAATTTTGCCGACCGGCCTGGAGATCGGCGTGATGGGCGCAGTGCTGGGCGTTGGCACGGTGGTCGGCGTGGCGGTGCTGCTGATGCTGGCGGCGCGTCCCCTCTGGGCGCATACGGCGCTCGACGGCATGGGACGGGTGCTGCCACCGCTGCGCGGCGAGCGGCTGCACGCCTGGCTAGACCACGCATTGGACGGCATCATCCCGCTGGCCGACCCGCGCACGGCAGCCCTGGCGATTGTGTGGACGGCGGTTGCTTGGGCCACGTCGGTCATGGCGGGCTATGCGCTGCTCTATGCCATTTTTGATACGCCCACTTGGGCCGCGTCGCTGGCGATGATCGCGCTGGCGTCGTTTGCCATCGCCGTGCCCGCCGTGCCGGGAAACTTAGGGCCGTTCGAGGCGGCGATTGTCTTTGCGCTGGCGAGTACCGGCGTTGTTGCGCACCCAACCGACCCATCTGCGGTGGCTTTTGCGCTCTTGCTGCACGCGGAGGGCTTGATCGTGTATATTGTGTTGGGCCTGGTCGGGCTGTGGGCAGAAGGCGTGGGTTTGGGCGAGTTGGTCAGCGCCACGCGCGGGCTGCGCCGTGACCCGCCCGCACAGTCGGTAAAGGGGACAGATGCACAAGGTGGGGACAATGAGTGATCCAAACGCGCAACCGCTCAAAATTCTGGTGGCGATCCAATACTATTTGCCGCACCGCACCGGCGTTCCGATCCACGTGCAGCGCGTGGCGGAGGCGCTCGTGCAGCGCGGCCACACGGTCACCATCCTGACCGCGCGCCACACGATGGACTTGCCGCGCGACGAGGTGATTAACGGCGTGCGTTTGGTGCGGCTGTGGGCGCCGCTGCGCGTCAGTCGCGGCATGGTCATGCCCGCCTATCCCTGGGCAGCCTGGGGACTGATCCGCTCGCACGATGTGGTTTGGCTGCAAACGCCGATGTTGGAAACCTCGCTGTTGGCACTGCTGGCAGGCATGGCGGGTAAGCATGTGGTCGGCACGCATCACGGCGATTTGGTTTTGCCGCCCGGCCCCTTCAACCGCTTTGTGCAGTGGTTCACCTTTCAGCATTACCGCTTTTTTGCCAAGCGCGCCGCGCGCCTCATCGCCTATAGCCACGACTACGCCGACCACAGCTATTATCTCAAGCCGTTTCGGGACAAAGTTTCGGTGATCTACCCGCCGATCCAGGTGCCGGATCCGCAGCCGGAGCGCGTGGCCGAACTGCGCGCGCGTTGGCAACTGGACGGCGGCCCGATCATTGGCTATGCGGGGCGCTTCGTGCGCGAAAAACGCCCCGATCTGCTCATCCGCGCCCTGGAAGTGATCAACCGCCACTATCCCACCGCGCGGGTGGTCTTCGCCGGTGAGTACGACATCCGCTACGAGGACACTTGGGAACGCGCCCAGCCGCTGATCCAGCGTTACGACGATCAGCTCGTTTTCCTGGGCAAGCTGGAAAGTATGCAGGCGATGGCGAACTTTTACGCGGCCTGCGACGTGTTGGTGTTGCCCAGCGACACCGAATGTTTTGCGCTGGTGCAGGTGGAAGCGATGTTGTGCGGCACGCCTGTCGTGATGACCGACACCCCGGGCGGACGTGTGCCGGTGCAGGTGACCGGTATGGGGAAGATCGTGCCGCGCGGTGACTGGCAGGCAATGGGCGCGGCGGTGCTGGAAATTTTGCAGCAACCCCAACGCTTCATCAAGCCGCGTGAAGAGATCGAACGGCATTTCAATTTCCAAGAGACGGTCAATCGCTACGAGAAGCATTTGCGCCGCGCGGCGCGAGGCCGTGAAGCATAACAGCGGGAATGTGGTATGATCCCGCCATGACGCGCGACACCCACCGGCTTGGGGGCCACTTTGGGACAGCGCGGCGCAAGGACGCGGCAGGGCAGTGAGCGGCGGGAGATGGGCGGTTACACGCGATCTCGAACGTAAGGAGACGGCATGACGGTTGACGAGCGCACCATTGCGCGCATGACGCGCAACGAGGCGGATATGGCCTTCAAGAAGCGCGTGCAGACCATTTTCGAGTGGTTGCCCCCGCGCGACGAGGCTACGATCCTGGATTGTGCGTGCGGGCGCGGCTTTTACCTGAATATGTACCGCCATGTGAGCGCGTGCCGACTGGTGGGCCTGGAGCTGGACGGGGAAATCTTCCGCAAGGCGCAGCGCAACGTCGGCCATCTGCTCCATTTGCTGCTGACGCGCGGCAACATCTACGCGCTGCCGTTTCCGGACGACCATTTCGACGGCGTGATCCTGTCGGAAATTCTGGAACACGTGGACGACGACGTGGCAGCGCTGCGCGAGGTGCGCCGCGTGCTGAAGCCCGGGGGCGTTTGTGTCATCACCGTGCCCAACGCCAACTACCCGTTTTTGTGGGACCCGATCAACTGGACGCTGGAGCGCGTGTTCGGCACGCACATCGCGCGCGGACCGCTGGCGGGCATCTGGGCCAACCACGTGCGGCTCTACCGGCGCGAGCAGCTCCGCGCGGCGGTGGAGGCGGCGGGCTTTGCGGTGGAAGCCGAGCGCGCCTTCACGCACTACAGTTTCCCCTTCATCCACAACCTGGTTTACGGTTTGGGCAAACCTTTGTTAGAATCCGGCCTGTTGCCTGCGCGGTTCGCCCAGGCCGCCGACCGTACCGCTTTTGACGTGGAAGACGGCGGCGCCTGGTGGAATCCCATCCGCTGGGGAATCGCGCTGCTGAACCTTTTCGACCGGCCCAACAAGCTCGAAGAGCCGTCGGGTCGGAGCACGGTCAATTTGGCGCTGAAGGCGCGCAAAGCCGCAGAGTGACTATGAGTGACGACGCACATACCCCGTCAAACGCTCCACAGACGCCGCCGCCCCGCACCCCCGAGGCGGCGCGCGAATTGATCTTCGAGGAACTGACGCTGGCGCAGGCGCTGACGTATCTCTTTTGGCGACCGGCGACCACCGCGCGGCTTTTCTGGCGCGTGCTGACGCGCGAACTGGCCGCCGAAACGCCCATCAGTGCGCCGCCGAGCGAAAAGCGCCCCGTGCCCGCCTCGTTCCCACCCGCTGAGGCGCGCGCGAGGTCGGCGCGCGCGGTGCTCGGTAGAGCGTCGCGCGCGGCGGGCGACGTGCGCGCCGCCGGACGCGAGCTGACCGCGTTGGTGCTGGCGGTGCTGTTGGCGCTGCGCGGCGGGGCCGTGCTGCATCGCGCCGCGTTGAACATTCACGGGCGCGTGGCGGGCCACACGGACGGCGCGCTGTGGTGGCTGGCGCTGGCGGGAGTGGTGTATGTCCTTTGCGCGCTGTGGACGTGGCGGGCGACGTGGGCGCGCCGCGTGCCGCGTTGGATTTACGCGCGTTTGGGCCGCCGTGCGCCGGATGCGCCGCCGCCTGCCGAAGCCGCTACGCCGCCCGCGCCTCCGCGCTGGCGTGCCTGGCTGCGCGCCACCGCGCCGCGCCTGGTCGTTGTGCCTGCGGCGGTGGGTTTTTCCGCGCTGACCTACAGTTGGAACGTGGCGCAACGCGCCGACGGCGCCGTGACCGACGTGGTGCTGACCGCGCAGGGCGTGCTGACCTGGGCGCTGAGCGTGGCGCTGTGGGCCTGGGCGCTGGGCGCGGACATGCGCGGCTGGGCGGAGCGGTTGCGCAGGGCACGGGGGCGCGTGCGCTTCCCCCGCTGGGACGTGACCACCTGGGCGCTGCTGGCCGTGACCGCGCTGGGCGTGTGGATACGCTTGCAAGACCTGGCCGCCGTGCCGCCGGAGATGACCAGCGACCACATCGAAAAGCTGCTGGACGCGCTCAAGATTCACGACGGCTATTACGCGGTCTTTTTCCCCAACAACGGCGGGCGCGAG
>CAZZNC010000078.1:0-8130 GCA_964655405.1 uncultured Anaerolineaceae bacterium
CCAATGCGGCCAGCTCAGCGGCGCGTTGGCGCACACTGGTGCGGAAAGCGTCCCAGTTGTCCGGCCAAGGTAAATCCATGCGGAAGAGAATACGCTTGTTGGGGAAGGCCGCGATTTGTCCCACATCGTAGAGCTTGACCCAGTCCATGCCCAATTGATCCACCAACGCGGGGTCAACGGGTGTATGCGGCCCGACGTGGATGCCGTAGCCGAGGTGCGGCAGTGGGAGGGTATCTTGTTGCGCAGCACTCGGGAACACGGGCCACAGGCCCGATCCTAACAGGAGCACGGCACTCAGGAACAGTCGGAGGAGGGTTGCGCTTTGCATAGCGCCGATTGTACCCGAAAATGCACGCGGACGCGGGTTGGGCGCGCGGCCTACCCTGCGCTTTGCAGCGTGGGGCAAACCGCGCGCCCGTTCCGACAAGCGCTCGCAGCAGTATTTAGTCCAAGCTACCGCGAGCAATCGCCAATTTCACTTCGCCGATAGCCTGCGTCACTTCGATCTCGCGCGGACAAGCCATCGTGCAGTTGTAAATGGTGCGGCAGCGCCACACCCCATCTGTTTCGGCCAAAATCTTGAGCCGCTCATCAGCAGCGTGGTCGCGGCTGTCGAAGATGAAGCGGTGCGCCTGCACAATCGCCGCCGGCCCCAGATAGTCCTGGTTGGCCCAGAAACTGGGGCAAGAAGTGGTGCAGCACGCGCAAAGGATACATTTGGTCGTGTCGTCAAAACGTTCACGGTCTTCTTGGTTTTGCAACCGCTCGCGCCCATCTTCCGGCGGCGGATCGTCGTTGACGAAATAGGGCATCACGCTGCGGTAATGTTCGAAGAACGGTTCCATATCTACGATTAAATCTTTGATCACGCGCAGCCCCAAAAGCGGCTCGATCTGGATGGTGACGGCGTCGCCTTCGCCCAACGTGTTGACCAGCACCTTACACGCCAAGCGGTTCACACCGTTGATCCGTATCCCGTCCGAACCACAAACGCCGTGTGCACACGAACGCCGAAACGACAGGGTGCCGTCTTGCTCCCACTTGGCGCGGTGCAACAGCTCCAACACACGGTCGGTCGGCTCGACGTTGTCAAGAGTATAGTCTGCCCAATAGGGCTTATGATCTTTTTCCGGATTGAAGCGCCGGATGCGCAACGTAACCTGCATCGTTGGTCTCCCCCATCACTCGTGGGCTTAGTAAACACGCTCTTTGGGCTTGAACCGGTCGTCTTTTTCCGCCAAAGACATATCCACCGGCTTATCGTGGTTCAACTCCACGCCACCATCGGCGGTACGGTACGCCAGGGTGTGCGCCATCCAATTTTCGTCGTCGCGCTTGGGGAAATCATCGCGTGAGTGTGCCCCGCGGCTTTCTTCACGGGCCAACGAGCTAACCGCCGTCACTTCGGCGATATCCAACAAGCACCCCAGTTCCCACGCCTCGAAAAGATCGGTATTGAAGCGCTTGCCTCGGTCGTCTATGCCCAAGTTGTTGGCATACTCGTCCTGAAGGCGGCGGATGGTTTCGACGGCCTCTTGCATCCCCTCGGCTGTGCGGAAGACGCTCACGTGCTTCATCATCACGCGCTGCATCTCTTCGCGGATTTCATACGGCTTACGTTGGCCGTCCGCCTGGCGCAACCTTTCCAATTCCGCTTGGATTTCACCCGCTGGATTTTCCGGCAGCGGCGTAAAGTCCGCGCCCTGGCAATATTGCACCATGTGCTTACCAGCGCGCCGTCCGAAGACGATCAAATCCGTGAGGCTGTTGGTGCCCAAGCGATTGGCGCCGTGCACGCTCACACACGCACACTCACCCGCCGCGTAAAGCCCGGGCAACGGGGTACGTTGCGCATCGACCACGACGCACCCGTCGAGGTCGGTGGGGATGCCCCCCATGCCGTAGTGCGCGGTCGGTTGTACCGGCATCGGCTCGGTGACGGGGTCTACACCCAAATACGTGCGGCAGAAGTCCAGAATATCCGGCAATTTGGTTTCGATGTATTCGCGCGTGATACGGCGGTCTTCGCCCGCTTCGGCCAAGTAACGGTTGACCGTCTCCGGCGTCACGTCCAAATAGACGTAGCGCTGTCCGTTGATGCCGCGTCCGGCCTCCATTTCCAAGTAGATCGCGCGCGAAACCACGTCACGGCTGGCTAGGTCTTTGATATTGGGCGCGTACCTTTCCATGAAGCGCTCGCCCTTGTCATTGAGCAACACCCCGCCTTCACCGCGCACGCCCTCGGTGATGAGGATACCCATCTTGTAGATGCCGGTCGGGTGGAATTGGAAGAACTCCATATCCTCCATCGGCACGCCTCGACGGTAGGTGATGGCGTTGCCGTCGCCGGTCAGCGAGTGGGCGTTGCTGGTGATCTCCCACACACGGCCCCAACCGCCAGTGGAAAAGAGCACGGCTTTGCTGTGGAAAATATGCAGCTCGCCGTCGTCAATGTTGACCGCGATCACGCCGACCACTGCATCGCCGTTGCGGATCAAGTCTACTACCTGGAACTCATCGAAAAAGGTCACTTCGTTCTTGATGCACTGCTGGTAGAGCGTTTGCAGGATCATGTGACCTGTGCGGTCGGCAGCATGGCAAGCGCGGCGCACCGGTTTTTCGCCAAAGTTGCTGGTGTGCCCGCCGAAACGCCGTTGGGAGATGCGCCCTTCCGATGTGCGGTCAAAAGGCAGCCCCAAGTGTTCCAGTTCGATCACGGCGCTGACGGCTTCTTCCGCCAAAAGCAACGCCGCGTCCTGGTCGGCCAAGTAGTCTCCGCCTTTGATCGTGTCGAAAGCGTGCCACTCGGGGCGATCTTCTTCCAGATTGCCCAATGCCGCCCCGATGCCACCTTGCGCGGTGCCGGTGTGGGAGCGCGTCGGATAAAGTTTGCTGATTACGGCGGTCTTGACGTTGCGAGAAGTGTACAGCGCAGCCATCAGGCCCGCGCCACCACCGCCGACGATAATTGCTTCGTACTGATGTGTTTGCATGGCTTCCCTCGAAAAGTCTTTTGGAATGAGCTATTGCACAGAGGACAACATATCGTTAGCAATCTTATAGGCGGTTTCGTCCACACCAGAGAAAAGCGCCGCCGTTCCCACCACAATCAGCGCGACCACGCCAAAGAAAATAGCCCAGTTCAGCGCGCGATTGACCCAGGGCGAACGGGTGTAGTCGTTGACGATGTAACGCAGCCCGTTGAAGCCGTGAATGGCCGCCAGCGCCAACAACAAGCCGTCATATACGCGCCAGACGGCAACCCCCGCCAAAAGCGCATTCCAGCGTGCGCCGACGAACTCCACCGCCGTGCCCGTTTGATTGATTGCGTCCGTGCCGACCACTTCCAACGCCGGCACACCGGCAATATCAAAGACACCTTGCATAATGTGCATCAGCACCAAGTGCCCAAAGACCAACGGCAGGATCAACACACCGGAAACACGCATATACGTCCAGAGCGTTGCTTCCCAGCCGCCCGAAAGTTTGACGCCTCGGTCAGTGTTTGCCACCAAGCCGTACAAGCCCGAAAGTGCCAACGCCACCACCAAAATCACCACGAAGCCAAGCACAAACTGGGATTGCGTTTGCAAAACCTCTTCCAACGTGGCAATGTCACGATCGCTCGTGTAAAACGCGGCGGTGTGGTCGAGCATGACTCCAAACGTGGGCACGAGCAGGATCAACGTCAGAGCAAAAACGATCCATGTCGCGCGTCCCTGGTGCCGCCACCACTCCGGTTTGTAGTCCAACGTCACAATCCGCAGCCCGTTGATGGCGTGGAAAATGACGCAGGCTACTAAGAAAAATTCTCCGATGGTGAAAAGCGGGCTTTGGTATTCGCGGATGGCTTGTTCGTAATCGTTGGGGTAAAAGGCTGCCCAAGAAGTATCTACGACGTGCAAAATCAAAAACGTGATGACCCCAAGGCCCGTGAGCCGGTGCAAAACCCAAGCCCACTGGCCCACCTTGCCGCGATAGCGCAAGGTTTCGGTAACGGTTGTCGCTAAAGCCGTCATAATGGCTCGCCTCCGTAAAATAGGTACATGAACTGCGCTAAATTTTTGTCAAAACCGATTCGCTTCAATAGGTAAAACTCCTCTTATACATGGTTCGATGCCTTATTTATAACGGCGCTTGCCTTTGAGCGCACGTGTCAAGCGTCACAGTTTAAGGTGATGAAGAACAACGCAATTTGTTTGTTCCTAAAGTAACTCGTTGCTATACTCTATCATTGGAACATGCCCCAATCAAACATCGCTTCTGGATGCAAGGTAAGGGAACGTTCTATAGGCTATCAGGGAACGTGCCGGCACGTTTCCACGTCGGTGATAGCTTAAATAAGGTCGGTGATTATAACTTTTAGGAGATTGATTATCATGGCAGAAGGACAAAAGAAGGGCTTGGAGGGCGTTGTTATCGCCGACACACGGCTAAGCCGTGTGCAAGGCGACATCGGCAAACTCACCTATTGCGGCTATAACATCAACGACTTGGCCGCAAATGCTTCGTTCGAGGAAGTTGTCTATTTGCTGTGGCACGTGCGCCTGCCAACCAAAGCCGAACTCGATGAGTTCCGCAACACGCTCAACGCAGAAATGGTGCTCCCCGACGCGGTATTGGAAGCCATGCGCGCGTTGCCCAAGAACGCCCACCCTATGGGTGTGTTGCGCACAGCCGTTTCGCTGGTCGGCCTATTTGATGCGAAAGCCGAAGACAGCAGCCCCGAAGCCAATTTGTACAAGGCCATGAGCCTCACAGCCAAGCTGCCGACCATTACCGCAGCTTGGGCACGGCTACGCAAGGGCAAAGAGCCGGTTGCTCCGCACAAAGATTTGGGGCTGGCAGCCAACTTCGTTTATATGCTCAATGACCGCGAACCCAAGCAGGTCGAGGTGGACGCGCTCAACGTGTATTTGGTGTTGTTGGCCGACCACGGCGTAAACGCCAGCACCTTCACCAGCCGCGTGGTCACCAGCACAGACAGCGATATGTACAGCGCTGTGACCGCCGCCATTGGCTCGCTGAAAGGCCCCAAGCACGGCGGCGCCAACGAAGCAGCGATGCGCATGTTCAACGAAGTGGCGCAAGCCGACAGCGTCGAGAAATGGTTCAAAGAAGAAGTTAAGGGCAAGGGTCGCCGTCTCATGGGCATCGGCCACCGCGTTTACAAAGCACCCGATCCGCGTGCGCTCATCCTCAAAGTACACGCGCACGAGCTTTGCAAGCTCAACAACAACTGCGGGCTGCTGGAAGTGGCCGACAAGCTGGCCGACCTGGCCGCCGCCGACCCATACTTCATCGAACGCAAACTCTACCCGAACGTGGACTACTACTCCGCCATCGTGCTGGACGCAGCAGGCATCGAAACCGACATGATGACCCCGATCTTCGCCATGTCGCGCGTAGCAGGCTGGTCAGCGCACATCATCGAGCAGTGGGCCGACAACCGCCTGATTCGCCCGCGTGCGCGTTACGTGGGGCCGGAAAACTTGGAGTGGGTGCCGATCGAAAAGCGCGGCTAGGCTTTTCGCAGTTTTCCCCCAAAAAAAGCGCTGCAACAGGTGCGGGCGTGTGCCCGCACCTGTTCTTTTTTCACAAGAGATAAAAGCTAAAAAATTTGAGCAATTGATTGCTGGGCAATCCAATTTATGTTAGGATGAGAGCTACATTTAGAACAGTGCTAGAGATTTATCGGTATAGGTGTTGTGTCGTGTGTAGTGCATTCCCCGATTGCTTGAGGGCCTATGCAGTTAGAATTTTGGAAATCCCCCCACTTTGATCGCATCATTGACCTCCTGTTACCCTTGTTCGCGGTGCTCCTGGCGTTGCTCATTGGCGCCGTGATGATCGTGCTGATGCACGCCAGTCCGGTCAAGGCGTATCAGGCACTTTGGGATGGGGCGTTCGGCACAAAAGACGCCGTGGCGAACACCTTCATCAAAGCCACCCCCCTGCTGCTCGTCGGCATCGGCATCTGCATCAGCTTTCGCGGCGGCGTAATCAACATCGGCGGCGAAGGGCAAATGATCGTTGGCGGGCTGGCCGCGCTGAGTCTGGCGATCAAATATCCCCACGCCGACCCCAATGTCATGATCCCTACCGCACTGGTTGCCAGCTTCCTGGCTGGAGCGGCATGGGGCGGCATTGCGGGCGTGCTGAAAGCCTATTTCAACGTCAACGAAATCCTCAGCACGATCATGCTCAACCAAATTGCCAATTTCTGGATGATGTACCTGGTGAGCAACGTGCTGGTGGACCCGGAAAAGAAGAGGCTCGGCGCGCCTATTCCAGAAACGCGCCGACTGCCCCGTCAATTTGACCTTCCCCGCATCGGCGAGAGCCTGGATAAATTGTGGGGCTGGCTGGGGTTGTCGCAATACGGCACGCGGCAATGGTCTACCACCCTGCTCCACAACGGGATCATCATCGCGGCGGTGTTGGCGGTGTTGGTCTATATCCTGCTGTGGCGCACCACCATCGGCTACCGCATCCGCGCCGTGGGCAAAAACCCGCACGCTTCACGTTACGCAGGCATCCCCGTCAAGCGCTACACGGTGCTTTCGCTGGTGCTCAGCGGTGGTTTTGCGGGGCTGGCAGGCGGCATCCAAGTTTTGGGCGTGCATCATCGCATGAACGCCGAAAGTGGCGGCCTTTCCTTCACAGGCAGTGCTGGCTTCAACGGCATCGTGGCGGCACTTTTCGGCAAGCTGCATCCTCTGGGCACGATACCGGCCTCGTTCCTCTTCGGAGCGCTATTGGTCGGCGGAAACCAGCTCCAGCGCAGAGTGCAAGTGCCCTCGGCGTTGATCACGGTATTGGTGGGACTGGTGATCGTCTTTGCGGTGAGCAGTGACATCTGGGTGCGCCGACGCGCGCGTCGTGTGGACGCTGCACCGGCAGACGTTCCACCCTCCAGCGTTGAACCAGGGAGCGAAGCAACATGATCGGAGAACTGCTGACGGTTAGCGCGCTGGCTTCCGGTATTCGTTTGGCAACCCCCTACCTCTACGCGGCAGTGGGGGAAACCTACGGCCAGCGCAGCGGGGTGCTCAACTTAGGCGTAGAAGGCGTGATGTTGATGGGCGCTTTCACCTCTTTTTGGGCAGTGAACCGCTTCACACCAGAGGGCGCAACCTCCTACGACCCGACAGCCCTGGCGCTCGGCGTGTTGGTGGCGCTGGCGGTGGGCTTGGTCATGGGACTAGCCACCGCGTTCATCAACGTGACGTTGCAAGCCGAACAGGGCATCAGCGGCATCGGCATCTATCTTTTCGGGCTGGGCATGAGCGATCTGCTCTTCCAGCGACTTTTCCAGGGCGTGGAAACGGTCAACGGTTTTCCCAAGGTACACATCCCCGTTTTGAGCGGACTTCCCGTGCTGGGGGCACTCTTTTTCCGGCACAACTTGCTGGTGTATATCGCCTTTGCACTCGTACCGATCACGTGGTTCGTGATGAACAAAACCACGTTGGGGCTAAAGATCCGCGCAGTGGGACAAAACCCAGAAGCCGCCGACACGATGGGAATCAGCGTGGTGAAGGTGCGTTACTTCACCGTGACGCTGGGTGGCATGTTGGCCGCATTAGCGGGCGCATCGCTTTCCATTGCCGAGCACAACGTCTATTTTTACAACATGACCGCGGGCATGGGCTTTATCGCGGTGGCGTTGGTGTACTTCGGCTCGTGGCGCGCACGCGGCGTGATGTTCGGAGCGTTGCTCTTCAGCTTGGTGACAGCCATTCAGCTGCGCGCCAGCACGCTCGGCATCGGCATTCCCGACGAATATTTGCGCATGACGCCGTATCTGCTAACGATCATCGCGTTGGTTTTCGCCTCGCAGCGCATAGACCAACCCGCCGCCTTGACCAAACCGTTTGAGCGTGGCGAGTAAGCAGGTCACATACCGGTCGAGGTGCGCACCGAAGGCGAATTTCGTATAAACTAATTAAGGGCGGGAACGTTCCCCCGGCTCATGCTGCGCCGCCCTTTTCAGGCAACATGAGCGGTTGTAGGCGTATGTGTTAGGTTTTCTCTATTTTCAGGAGGATGCGGTACGATGAAAAAACTTGGGTTTGTTTTGGTAGCGGTGTTGGTTGCAGCGTTGGCGTTGCCGGTGCTTTCACCGAG
>CAZZNC010000078.1:8140-8513 GCA_964655405.1 uncultured Anaerolineaceae bacterium
CGAGCCTTTCCGCGTGGCTGTGGTGATGCCCAGCACGGTCAACGACCTGGCTTTCAGCCAGAGCATCTATGACGCGCTGCTCAAGATTCAAGAAGCGCGCGGCGAAGAAAACTTCCAAATTGACTACTCCGAAAATCTCTTCGTGGTGGAAGACGCAGCGACCGCGCTGCGTGATTACGCCGCCGAAGGGTACAACCTGGTCATTGCCCACGGTTCGCAATACGGCTCTTCGCTGGAAGAGATCGCGCCGGACTATCCCGACACGGCCTTTGCTTGGGGCACGACGGTCAACACCTTCAAGGACGAAGGCATTGACAACGTTTATGCGTATGAAGCGCGCTCAGAACAAGGCGCGTTCGTGCAAGGCGTGATG
>CAZZNC010000079.1:0-8452 GCA_964655405.1 uncultured Anaerolineaceae bacterium
CTGCGAGGAAGGCACGCCGAGTGCCGCATAAATACGCCGGTGGTTTTCCTGCACAGCAGCAGGAGCGTCTCCAACCGTGCTGCCCACATTCAACGTTTGCCAGGGGGAACGGCTGACACCCCCCAAGCGCGTGAAAACACCGTGTTGCAAAAACGAAAGCGCCGCCCATTGCTCGAACTGGTAGAACACGACGCCATTTTCGGCTGAGATACGTTGCACGGTGACTCTCTCTCCGCTGTGCTGTGGCTTCGGTTGGATTATAACGCACACTAGCGGCGGGGCGGTAGACTTGGGATTGGCGCGCTCTCGATCAGCGGTCGGGATGCGCTTGGAAAAAGGCGATGATCTGGTCTATGGTTTCGTCGAGCGTGGTATGCGGTTCCCAGCCGATGACCGCGCCGATCTTGTGCAAGTCCGGCACACGGCGGCGCATATCCTCAAAACCCGCCTCGTAGGCTTGCTCATAGGGAATGAGCACGATCTCGGAGTTGCTGCCCGTGCGTGCCTTGACCCGTTCCGCCAGTTGGTAGATGGTCACTTCTTCGTTGGAACCGATGTTGAAGACCTGTCCGTCTACGCGATCCAGTGTTTCGATGTGCCCAAAGCGCGTGATGGCGTCCACCACGTCGTAGACGTTGGCAAAACAGCGACGTTGCTGCCCGTCCCCGTAAACTTGGATCGGCTCACCGGCCAGCGCCCAACGCACGAAACGCGGCACAACCATGCCGTAATGCCCCACTTGACGCGGCCCCACCGTGTTGAATAGGCGGAAGATGGTCACGGGCAGACCGGTGGACTTGTGGTAGGCCAACGCCAAGAACTCATCCAGCGCCTTGGAAGCAGCATAGCTCCAACGGTGCTTGTCCGTCGGGCCGAGGATGCGGTCGTCGTCTTCGCTGAAGGGCACTTTGACGCCCTTGCCGTACACCTCCGACGTGGAAGCCAGCAACACCCGCCGCCGATAGCGGCGTGCCGTCTGAAGTACAATTTCCGTGCCGCCCACGTTGATCGAAAGCGTGTCTATCGGGTTGTGAATGATCGAGAAGACGCCCACCGCCGCCGCCAGGTGATAGATAATGTCGCACTCGCTGACAAGACGGTCCATCACCGCCGCGTGGCGGATGTCTTCGATGGCGTAATGGAAGCCGGGGACACTTTCTAGGTGCGCGATGTTGTCAAAGCTGCCGGTGGAAAGGTTGTCAATGACCGTGACTTGGTCGCCACGTTCAAGCAGTTTTTCGGCCAAGTGGCTCCCGATGAAGCCTGCACCGCCGGTAATGAGTGCGTGAGACATAGTTTTTTTGCCTTTTGTGCTTGGGTTGACGGGTTCAGGAACGTAAACCGGGCTTTATGATACGCGCACCGGCCCGTAGCGCAAAATTTTCGCATTTCGACGGTGCTTTCTGCCCCAATTTTGCAACAAACATGATAGACTTAAAGTATTCATCGATCACCTAGCGGGCCTGGGAAAAAACTATGATGACGTTTGCTTCTGATATGCAAAACGCGCCGCCGGAATTCGTGCGCCTCTTCCGTGAAGGAAAGAAAGCCGCGCGTGCCGGTGACAGTATCCGTGCACACGCGCTCTTTCGTCAGGCGATAGAAATCGATCCTTACCACGAGACGGTTTGGCTGTGGCTTGCCAGTGTGGTGGAAAGTGACGAGGACAAGCACGTCTGCTTTGAAAACGTGCTCGAACTCAACCCCGCCAACCCCACTGCCCGCCAACAATTGCGCCAGTTGGAAGCCAACGCCCGCCGCGCTGCGTTAGAAGCACAACGCCGTGCCGCAAAACATACCGGACAGCCGTTATGGCTGCTCCGGTTGGTGTTGTTGTGGCAAATTTTGGCGGGTGCGTTGGCCGCTGTGCATTTGTGGGGGGCGCTCTGAAGCCTGCGTCAGAGGTTGGCGAAACGGTACCCTACCCCGCGCGAGGTGAGAATATAGGCGGGATGTTGCGGGTCTTGCTCGATCTTCTGGCGCAAATAGTGGATATAGAGCTTCAAGCTGTCTATGGCGTCGGTGTATTCTGGTCCCCAGGCTTCTTTGACTAACTCTGTGCGCGTGATCACTCGTCCGGCATTGCGCGCCAACACGCCAAGCAAATTGAACTCTTTGGGCGTCAGGTGCACGGCGTTGCCGCGCACACGCACTTCGCGGCTGATGAAATTGATGCGGAAATTACCGGAATCGAAGACCAGTTCCTCAGCCACCGAAGATTTGGGCGCGCGACGCAAATGTGCACGGATGCGGGCGATCAGTTCGTTGTTGTCATAGGGCTTAACGATGTAATCGTCCGCGCCCATCTCCAACCCTTTGACCACGTCGCGCACGTCGTCCCGCGCCGTCAAGAAGATAATCGGCACATCGGAAAGCTCGCGCAGCCGGCGGCACACTTCCCACCCGTCCATATCCGGCATCATAATGTCAAGCAGCACCAAGTCGGGGTGCGTGCGGTAAGCCTTGCGCAACCCTTCCTCGGCGCGTGTGGCGCTCACTACCTCATAGCCACGCCGCTCCAAAAGCAGCGTGATCAAATCCACCGTCACTGGCTCGTCGTCAAGCACCAAGATTTTTTCAGCCATTTTGTCGTCCTCAGTTCCCCAATCCCTCTGGTCGTCATTGCCCGAGGCTGCCCATACGTGGCCGCCTACGCGCACTGTACCATGCCCTGCTTTTCCGCGCAAACACGACTCTATCTTTATCTTACTCGTTTATCAACCGGAGCGCGAGAATCGGGTCTTAATGTCGAGGATGCGCGTGCCACTGGATCAACGCAAAGTGGGGCGGCGACGAAGCACTCGGCGCAAGCGCTGTTCGAATTCGCTTAAGATGATCGCCGTGGCACCCCACACACGGTAACCCCGCACATCGTACCAGGGTGTGTGTATGATGTGCCCGTGTTCGGTCATTTCCCCTGATGCCTTGTGCGCGTCATCGAGCAGCCATTGGAGGGGACATTCCAGCACATCGCACACCTCACCCGCGCCGGGCTGCCACAACGGGCGCGCAGGCACATCGCCCACTACCGGCCGCACCTCGAAATCGCTGGGGGGCACATACAGCCTCCCTAGTGTTCCCAGAATCTCGACTGCCTCGGTGACGCCCAACTCTTCGCGCGTCTCGCGGAGCGCCGTTTGCACGGGGGTTTCGTTCCCTTCGCGTGAACCGCCGGGCAAGCTGATCTGCCCGCTATGTACATCGCGTGGGTTATAAGCACGCCGCAACAGCACCAAACTCAAGCCTGCTGAGGTGGGGAAAAGCAACACCAATACGCTGGCACGCCGCGCTTGCCCGCTCATATTCGCGGGCCGCCGGATGGGGCGTGCTTGGGGCGCCATGCAAAGTTGGGCATCCACTACATCGAAATTTTCCAGAGCCAAAGCGTCGCGCACATGGTTCAGTGTGATATTCACGCGCATTGCCTGCCGTACCACGCGCGCCGCCGCCGTAAGGAAATGCCCGCGTCGCTTTCCTGGCGTGTGGTGCGCACACGTCCACGCGGATCGAGGTGGAGTTGGCCGGCACTTTGCAAGCGTGCGAACTCTTCCGGCGTGATGTCCGGTGCCGGTTCGCCGCCCATACGCTCCAAGGGTGGCTCTGCGGGAATATCGTCCGGTGCGTCTTCTGCTGGAAATTCCGGCGGAAGCGGCGCGTCCAGATCGTCATAGGGTGGGGATGGGGTATGAGGAGTATCAGTCATGGCGGTTTCCTTTTTTCCTTGTTACAACGACGACTCGTCTTCTTCTTCCTCTATCGTGACGTGTTCCAACGCTGCCAGTTCTTGCAGCGAAAGCGTCTGAGCTGCCGTATGTGCATGATGGGGGCGGCACACCAAGCATTGGGGATTACGTGCCACCTTGACCCACTCGGCAGTATACGGCAAAGCCGTTTGGCCCTCAAAAATTTCCAGATAGGTGTTGACCAAAACAATCGTATTGGCGGGCAAAGGCCGACGCTGTCCTGTCGGTGCGAGCAAATGGCTCAAGGCGACATCGGCTTGCACAGCGGCCACGCGCACCACGTCCAGCCACAACCCCGGCTCGGCGGCCAATGTGCCGTCCGGCCCGATCATGCCGTAATCCAGTTCTTCGGCGGGCGCTTCAGCGGTGTCGGCGCGCACTTGCTGCGCCCAGCACGCATAACATGGCCCGCGATCTGGATAGATGATGCACACGTCCCCGCCTTCTCCACGCTCGTAAACGCCCGCATAAACCGCCACGCGCTTATGTTCCAAGCACGCTTGGTTGATCGCGTATTTAGGCCGTTCCCCGTCCACCCCCGCGATCACGATGTCCACGTCTGCCAACAGCGCCGTGTGCGCTTCCACGCGCCCGACCACAGCTTGCACGTCCACTTCGGGGTTGCGTTGGCGGAGCAGGTCCGCGACGACATGGACTTTGGGGCGTCCCACGTCGCGCAAGTCTGCCACGTGGCGCACCACGTTGGCCGGAGAAAGCACGTCGTCGTCAATCAGCACAAAATGCCCCACGCCGCTCATAGCGAGGCTCAGCGCAACGAAGCCGCCACCTGAACCCAGCCCAACCACGCCCACCCGTTGCTGTCGCAAGTGCGCCAGCACGTCCGTGCCCCAAAGTTGTTCCACACGCTGCCAGTCGGTTTGTTGCTTGCTCACGGTGCGTTTATCCTTCGGTCGGTTTTGGAGCAGGGCGTCCGGCTTGTTTGGCGAAGATTTGCTCCGCGTGCAAAGCCAGTTCTGCCAACGTATGTTTGGCGTTCCAGGGCCAGGAGGGAAGTTCAGTCGGCAGAAGCGAGCGCGACGCCGCGTAGAGTTTCTCGAACAGGTCTTCTTCTTCGGCCACGCGCACCAACGGCGCCACGCGCACGGCAGGCATCCGTGCGGGATAGTCTGCCGACGTGATCAGCAACACGACGCCGGTGCTCCCTGGGCGGTAAAGCGCAAAGCAGATTTCCAACGGGGGTTTGCCGTCTGCGTCCCAACGCACCGCGTCCACATGGTAACCGGCTTCGGTGAGCAGCGCGTGTTCACGGTCGAAGCGCGTGGGACGCGCCAAATGCCAAGCAACCGGCGGCAGCGTGGGCAGGCGGTCGTCGTCCCACACTTGCGGCACGATAGGCACAAAACGCCGAACGCGCGTGCTCATATACCAAAAATCTATGCGCACCGCCCAGCCCAAATCCGTGCGCAGCTCAATCAACGCATTGGGCGCAGCGGGGGGCATCTTGGGGATCTGTGCGGGCGGGCTTTCTGTTTCCGTTGCAGTGGTGTCCGGTGTGGCGGGCAAAGGATAGAGCGTGACAATGGGCGCGATCAATTGTTGCACAGGCGCTTCCTGGTCGGCGATCAAGCTGCGGGCTGTGCGGGCGTCTCCGGATGAAGGCGCGATCATGTCCCCGGGTTGCTTGTGCCAGTCCCCCACGTGTTGCAAAGGCGCGTCCCACTTGGCCGCCAATGCGCGTCCATACGAACCGCGCCGCTGTTCGCGCACCACTTCCCAATTCACGTGCAACCATTGGAGCACGTCTCCCTGCCAGTCACCGCCCTGCTCGAACATGCCCCATTCGCGCACCGCTACCGGTCCGGGGGGAATGGTATCCAAGACGTAAATTTGCGGCTCGGCGCGTCCGGGTTGCGGCACGACCAAGCCAATGAGCGCTTCGCCAGTCTCCAAATCGGGGTATCGCGCCGCACCGCGCACGATCTTTTCTACCACGCGCCGTGCCACAACCACATGCCCCAATTGCTGCGCTTTGCCCTGTTTGGATGCCTGGTTACTCACTATCGCCTCCTACGCCGCCGCCGGTCTTTTACCGGACGCGCGCTTTCCTCGCGCCCGGGCCAACGTCCCGTGGCTCGCCAAGTGTAATAAGCATAAATCCACTGGATGGCCCAAGCTGCAATGGTAACTGCCGTCGAAGTGGACGGGTTCCAGCCGTATTGTGTACCGTCTTTGGGGTTGAAAAGACACAACTGCCCATCTTCAAACTGGTGTTTTTCGCTGTAGATGGTTGGGGATAGCACATAGGCTTCTGCAGGAAAGTTCGGATACAGCGGCGGATAGAAGATCTTCAGCGTGTGCATTCGTTGGGGAATGTCACGCAAGTTGATCTCTACGTCGCCGATCCAATACAGTTCCCCTCGTTCGGGCACGACCAAACGAAACGTGTCGGCAAACGCAGCGTGCATCATTTCCACTTCCAACCGCAAGCGCTCCGAAACACGTCGAGGGGTGCCCCACCAGGGCGTTTTGGGCATGGCTTACTCCACCTCCAACGGAATTTCTTGCGTTTGTACCATCGCGTCGCGCTTGACGGTTTCGTCCAGCAAGAACGGCAGCACTTCCCGATGCCAACGGAGCGCTTCTTCGTCGGCGTCGTCTATCAGCACGTCGCTTGTTGCCAGGGTGGAAGCCAGGCTGCCGGTCTTGGCACGTCCATCCACGAACATAAAGCGCAACGACGTAATGACGGTTACGCCCGAACGGACTTGGAAAAGCCAGCGTTGTCCCACGAGTTTGCGTGGTGCTTCGATCAACAAACGATAGGGCGGCATGATCATCTGGGGTTGGTCGTTTACAGAAGCCGTAAAGCGTTCCTCGAATCGCACGACATCGTTTTCGTCGTTCAGGGCAAAGGTAAACGTGTATTTGCGGGATTCCCCTGTCCGCGCTACCACAAAAGGACGTATGGCACGGGCGTTGTTGAGCGGCACTTTGCGGAAAAACGCGCGCGGTTTCACTTCTGCCACACGGTAAACGAGCATACCGGCGGCCAGCAGCTCCAAGCCCGGGTCAATGTCTTGCCCTGGCGCGATGGGGAAATGCTCTGCGGGCACGCTCCATGCACTGTGCGTGCGACGTGTCACGAGCGATTCCAGCATCCCGCCCAGAAAGATCGCACCCCAAAAATACACGGCCAGCAAAACAATCGCCGCGAACAAAACCACCGTGGCGTAGGCAACGGCACGCCAAAGATGACCGGTCATCGCCAACGCCAACAAGAAAATCACGAAGGCGACCAGGACACTCAATGCTACACCAGTGCGCAATCCGATTCGTCGTGAGGGAGAGTCTGATGGGCTATCACGGCGTGTTTTCATAATTTTTATTCGCTCCACTTGTGTTGTGCTTCGACGCAATCATTATAACGCACCTTACGCCGATTCAAGTGTGAGCTGTTCCCCTTACTCAGCCAGCAATTCGCTCAAGCTGACGCCCTGTTCGGCTTCCTCTTGCGCCATCTGCCATAACATCGGCGAAATTTCACCGTCGGCGGCAATATACGGTTGCAGCGGACTTGCGCCCACCTCCTGCCAACCGAAGACGTGTTCGGCCAACAGCATACCGCTCACCAACACGCGCAAAGTCCAGCGTTCGGCCACGTTTCCCTGTTCCTTCAGAGGCAGCCAAGCGTTGGGAAAAAGGGAATTGTCGCCCCGATGCAGAAAGTAACGGGCCTCATCGGCATAACGCAAATGCCCGTCTGCGTCCAAAATCTCGAAGCGAACGTGTCCGTGCGCAGCGCGCGGCAGCCATAGCTTTGCGAACGGGCGCAAATAGCGCGTATCCAACATGACGCCTTGTTCCCGCACCACACGTGGATCGGCTTGTGCATGGCGATAGGCCAGCAACCCCACGTCCGTCACACTGGCATACGCTTCTCCCCCCCCATAGCCCGCGCGGGACATGGCGCGTTGGGCGGCGGCGGTCGGACGCGCAGCCGTCAGGCGCGCTTTACGCTTGCGCAACGCGCGTTTGCGGATGCGGCTTGGCCTAGGGGTCTGGCGGCGACGGCGGCGTTTGCTCAGCGCCAAAAGCACCCATAGGCCGAAAACCACCCATACCAGGGAAGGCAAGTCGCCGATGATGAGGTAAGGATGCATCATAGGGAAGTCTCCCACCACTCAATTGTTCGACTGATCATAGGTGCGCAACAATTCTTCCAAGCTCAACGGCAGACCGTCGTCGGCATCGTCGTGTTCCACCCAATCGCGGGTAATTTCACCGTCCGGCGCCAGATGTTGGCGGCGCGCGGAAAGTCCCAGCGCCAAATTGAAGGTGTGTACACCCACCAAACCGTCGTCCATCCGCAGCGTAGCGCTCCAATTGCCAGCCTTCAGCGCTTCGGCTTTCTTGCGTAACGGCAGGCGGTAGTCCGGCAAGAGTATATTCTCACCGGCTTGCAGCCATTTTTCATCCTCGTACACGTATTGCGTTTGGTTATCGCCGTCGTGTAGCTCGAAGCGTATCCGTCCCAAGCGTCCGGCCAACCCTTCCGGCACGTACACGCGCGCAAAGGGGCGCACGCCGTCGTCGTCCAGCGAGACAAAGCGCCCGCGTCGCAACAAAACCCCGTCGGGACGCTGCTCGTCTACGATCAAGCCCATATCCAGCAGCCGTACCAAGGGATCGTAGTCCGGATGGCGGCGCGCGCGCGCGGCAGCTTCGCGGGCGGCTTCAGTGACGCTGTC
>CAZZNC010000080.1:0-1604 GCA_964655405.1 uncultured Anaerolineaceae bacterium
GCACGTTGAGCGTTTGGTCGAGCCATTCGCAGGATCGGCGGCGCTCAGTATTGCGGCAGCCCTGCACGGGCACGCCGACCGCTTTTGGCTCAACGACATCAACCAACCGCTGATGGCGTTATGGCGTGCGATCATCGAACGCCCCGACGACTTGGCGACAGCCTACACACAACTTTGGCACGCTCAAGTAGGGCGCAAACGCGCTTTTTACGACGAGGTACGCACCCGTTTTAATCAAACCCAGCAGCCCGCCGACCTGCTCTATTTGTTGGCGCGCTGTGTCAAAGCATCGGTACGCTACAATGCACGCGGCGAGTTCAACCAAAGCCCCGACAATCGCCGCAAGGGACGCCAACCGCGCGCCATGCAGGCGGACATCGTGGCAGTGGCCCATTTGCTGCGCGGCAAAACGACGCTCACGGCCCAAGACTATCGCGCCGTGTTGGAACACGTCACCCCGCGCGATCTGCTCTACCTGGACCCGCCCTATCAAGGGGTCACACGCCGCAAAGACCCACGTTATGTGCGCAGTGTGGCTTTTGACGAACTGATCGCAGCACTGGACGATCTCAATCGGCGCGGCGTGCCTTTTCTGCTGAGCTATGATGGGCGCAGCGGCGCGAAACATTACGGGCGCGCGTTGCCGGAAGAGTTGGGCTTGTTGCGGTTGGAACTCGACGCGGGACGCTCGTCACAAGCCACGTTGCTCGGCCACAACGCCCGCACCTATGAAGCGCTGTACCTTTCCCCCGCGCTCGTCGCCGTGCAGACATTGCCGGATGCCGCACCGTCGTCTCAGCTATCACTGCTATGAATGACATTCCAGAAGCCACCCGCCGCCGTATCTTGGAGATTTTGCCGCGCATTCACAACAAACGCGCGCGCATCGTGATCGAGCACATTTTGGCACACGGGCACATCACGACCGAAGATTTGGAACACTACGGTTACAAACACCCACCACGGGCTGCGCGTGATGTGCGCGAAGCAGGTATCCCACTGATCACTTTCCGCGTGAAGTCTGCCACGGCAGCCGCTCGATTGCCGCTTACACTTTTGGCGACCCCGCAGACATTCGAGCTACCCGATTGCAAGGCCGCCGCACGTTCCCGCGCAAACTCAAACAGCACCTTTACGAAGCTCAAGAAGGCCGCTGCGCCATCTGCGGAGCACACTTCGAGGCACGCTATTTGCAAGTGGATCATCGTACCCCCTATGAAATCACGGGGGAAGCTGCCGACAACGATCCCGCCCGCTTCATGCTGCTGTGTAGCGCGTGCAACCGTGCCAAATCTTGGTCGTGTGAACATTGCTCGAATTGGAAAACCCAAGACGCCGAGCGCTGCACCGTGTGCTATTGGGCTGCTCCTCAGCAATACGAACACATCGCCTTACAACCAGTGCGGCGGGTAGATGTGCAGTTCAACGGAGCGGAGGAAGTCGCGCTTTACGAGAAGCTCGCCGCCCAGGCGCGCGCCGAGCGCGTTTCGCTCGGAGAGCTGATCAAACGGCTGCTGCGCGAGATGTGGGGACGGCAACATTAAGCCGTCCCCTTCACCAGCGACAGGCCCAACACAGACGCAGTCGGCGGCCTGTTTATCACA
>CAZZNC010000080.1:1704-8437 GCA_964655405.1 uncultured Anaerolineaceae bacterium
CCCCTTCACCAGCGACAGGCCCAACACAGACGCAGTCGGCGGCCTGTTTATCACACAAAATGGCTTTTTTGTGATAAATGACCCTTCCGGAGGCCCTGTTGACAGCACCTTTCACGCCACCCAAACTATCGTTTCTGGACCGAAAAACGGTCACACGCTTGGTAAAACAATTGATAAAATTGAAAATGATCCAGGTGCGTGAGGCCGGCTACAAAGGCCGCGCAGCCACTTACGCCTGCGAAGCGTTGTTGCGCATCGCAAAGGGAGAATTGACGGAATAACACGAGGGGAGCGAACGATGCCGAGCTATGATTTTCGCTGCAACGCTTGCGGACGGCGCTTCGTGCTCACGTACAAGACTTACGCCGAGTACGACGCCGCCACACACGTCTGCCCGCATTGCGGCAGCAACGACCTCACACGCCTGATCTCGCGCGTAGCGATTGCGAAAAGCGCACGTTGGGGCGCCGGTTCGGGGAACGATCCGGCATTCTTGGACGAAATGGAACACAGCGATCCGCGTGCGTTGGGGCGCATGTTGCGCGAGGTAACCGAGGAAACCGGCGAAGACCTGGGGCCGGAGTTCGACGAGGTGGTTTCGCGCTTGGAACGCGGCGACGATCCCGAAGCTATCGAAGCGGACTTGCCGGACGTGCCGGACGGCATGGCAACCGATGGCACTACGAGCGACGATCTGTAGCCGCGGCCAGCCGCTCCAACACCATCGCGCGCACATGCACCTGCACGTCCTCCGGCGACGCGCTGGCGTCCACAGTGACCCAGCGCGCGGGGTCGGCTTCGCGCAATGCCGCATAGCCCGCCGCCACCCGCCGATAAAAGTCCGCCGTCTGCGCGTCCATGCGGTTCCACTCCGCGCCATTGGCAGCAGCTCGACGGTTGCGCCGCAGCCCTTCTTCCGGCGCGATGTCCAAATATACGACCAGATCAGGATACAGCCCACCGGTGGCAAAGTCCAAAATCGTGCGCAGCGTGTCCAACGGCAAGCCGCGCCCGTAGCCTTGATAGGCCAGCGTGCTATCGGCGAAACGGTCGCTGAGCACAATTTCGCCCCGTTCCAGGCGCGGATGGATTTCTTCGGCGACCAGTTGCGCGCGGGAAGCGGCATAGAGCAGCAGCTCGGTGTGCGGGTGCATTTCCGCGTGTCGCAAATCGTGCAGCACAGCGCGGATGCGCTCGCCGATGGACGTGCCGCCGGGTTCGCGTGTAGTGAAAACACGATGCCCCTGTGCGCGCAAAAAGTCGCTCAGCAGTGCGATCTGTGTCGTCTTGCCGCTGCCGTCCAACCCCTCGAAGGCAATGAACATGGCCCGCGCCTACTCGACCCGCAATGTAACCGGCACGCGCTGTGCTTTGGCGTGCGAAAGCCCCAAGAATGTGTCTT
Source organism: uncultured Anaerolineaceae bacterium (assembly GCA_964655405.1). GTDB lineage: Bacteria > Chloroflexota > Anaerolineae > Aggregatilineales > Aggregatilineaceae > JALSSH01. The sequence continues at coordinate 3,107 of CAZZNC010000080.1, forward strand.
CCACCCACACACTGACCTCGCCGCTATACGTGCCAGTGGCGGCAGCTTGCAACGTGAAAACCACTTCGAACGAGTTCCCGCCCGCCAAAGGCTGGTTGAGCGTGTATTCCGTCCACTTTTGGCCCAGCAGGGGAGTGTGTTCGGCGGTGCGCGTGATGGGCTGTGTCGTCACGACCGCCACCACAGAGGCAAGATCGTCCGAAAAGCTAACCCCGCGCACGGTAACCGTATCCAGCGAGACGTTTTCAATGCTCACGGTGAGCGTAACCGCCTCGCCCATCGGCGCGCTGGTCGGTTCGACAGTCACCCCAACGCGGACGGTGTTGGCTTCGCCGGTGTAAGCACCGTAGCCCAACCAACCGCCTCCCGCCACAACGATCACCGCGAGAAGTGTGCCTAGTAGTCGGTTCATGGTGTCCCCTTTTCGCTTGCACGTGCCGCCAAGTGCCGCCTGCGCGGGCGACGCACTCATTGTAACCAGGGCGTGGCAGTGGCGCTAGCGCGGTGTGGGGACGTGTGGGTGTTGCGATGTTGCGAGGGCTTCGCCTCCGCGAGCCGTGTTGTACACGCTTCGCGGCGCTGAGCGTCCACCGGCCCGAGTGGACGTTTGCGGCGATCGTGCATTGGGCGCGCCGCCCGGGCCTTGCTTTCGCAAGGCCTCAAAGCGGCTTCCGCCGCTTTGGTGCGCCGACAGGCGCACGGCGGCGCGCCCACGACGGCGGGCGTTCACCAGCGGCGGACGCTTGTCGCAGGCAGGCACTCCCTGCTTGCTTGCCTGATGGCGCGGCACGCGCCGTCAGGCGGGGTCAAGGGGTGGAAGCCCCTTGCGGGAGCGCGAGGGCAGCGCCCTCGCAGCGCAGCCCTCGCATCCGCGCGCCCCACCGTTGACGCGCGCGCAGCGCTCCGCTATCCTCTACGCACAAAACGCCATACACAGCAGCGAGGCAACACGAGCTTATGCGTTACCACATCTGGACTTTGGGTTGTCAAATGAACGTGGCGGACTCGCAGCGCCTAGCTTCCGAATTGGAGCATCAAGGACACCGGGCCGCCGCGTCACCGGACGAGGCCGACATCCTCGTCATCAATACGTGCGTCGTGCGCCAGTCCGCCGAGGACAAGGCTTACGGGCGCTTGCAAGAGCTGGCAAAGCTCAAACGCACACAGCCGAACAAAGTGATCGGGCTGATGGGCTGTTTGGTCGGTGTGCGCAACCCCGACCGCTTGCGCGAAAAGTTGCCGCAGGTGGACGTTTTCATGCCGCCTTCTGACCCGCAGCCGATGTTGGACTTTTTGCACACGCGCGCCGCCGAGGCCGACGCCCGCACACTGGAAGCCGAGGCCCGCGCCCGCCAAGACTTCTTGCAAGATCACCCGGAAGAGGCCGAAGGCGCGTTGGTGCTGCCCGCACACGAACGCGGACACCTAGTCAGCGCACATGTGCCAGTGGTCTACGGCTGCTCGCACGCCTGCACCTATTGCATCATTCCGTTTCGGCGCGGGGTGGAAAAGTCCCGCCCCGTCGGTGAGATTTTGGGGCACGTGCGCAGCCTGGCACGCCAGGACGTGCGCGAGATCACGTTGCTAGGACAGATCGTAGACCGCTACGGCAAAGACGTGCCGGACGGCCCGAACATGGCGCAACTCTTGCGGTTGGTGCACCAGATCGCCGAAGAGGAAGGTATCTACCGCATCCGCTTCCTCACCAGCCACCCCAATTGGATGAGCGACGAGCTGTTGGGCGCGGTGGCAGAGCTGCCGCGCGTGATGCCGCAGATCGAAGTGCCGGTGCAGGCGGGCAACGACGAGGTGCTCGCGCGGATGCGGCGCGGTTACACGGTGGCGCAATACCGCGAATTGGTCGCCAAGATACGCGAGCGCGTGCCGGACGTGGCGATCCATTGCGACATCATCGTCGGCTTTCCAGGCGAAAGTGCAGCGCAATTCCAGGACACCTACGATCTGCTCGCCGAGCTGAAGTTGGACAAGGTGCACCTGGCGCGTTACAGCCCGCGCCCGCACACGGTTTCCGCACGCACCATGCCGGACGATGTGCCGCCGGAGGAAAAGAAACGCCGTCACCAGGCGCTGGAAGCGCTGCAAGCAGAAGTGAGCGCCGCGATCAACGCGCGCTACGTGGGGCAGCAGATCGAGGTGCTGGTCGAGGGACAACACAAAGGCAAATGGCGCGGACGCACGCCGCAAAACAAGCTGGTCTTTTTCGCGGACGAGGCGCAGGACTGGCTCGGTAAATTGGCGCGCGTGGAAGTGATCCAGGCGAGCGCCTGGTCCATGCAAGGACGGCTGCTGACCGGCGAGACGGTGCACGGGTAACATTTAGTGGGAAAACCTTGCGTCCCCGCCCCGTCTCTGGGTATAAATGCGCACAACAAAATCTGGCGCGCAACCGAGGAGAAACGCCCGTGACCATCATGCTGGATTCCGCTAACCCCGAAGACGCACGCCGTGCGCGCGAACTCGGCTTCGTGGAAGACGTAACCACCAACCCCACGCTCATCGCCAAGACCGGACGCCCGCCGCTAGACGTGCTCAGCGAATTGGTCGAGATCGCGGAGGGACACGTTTTTTACCAATTGACTGCCCCCAGCGTCGAGGCGCGCTACGATCAAGCATGGGAAGCGCACGAAATCCGCCCCGATAAAGTGATCCTCAAGATTCCTGCCACCACCGAAAATATCGCCATGGCCGCGCGCCTGGCGCAAAACGGCATTGAGTGCGCCATTACCGCGATGGGCGCGCCCGCCCAAGCCTATCTTGCAGCACAAGCCAAAGCCACCTATGCCGTTCCCTACGTCAACCGCCTGACACGCACGTATGGGGACGGGTTGGCCGTTGTGCGCCAAATGGCCGCGATTTTGCGGGGCACGGAAACCGAAATTTTGGCGGCCAGCTTGAAGAGCGTGGACGAGGTCGTCGGAGCACTGCTGGCCGGTGCACAACACGTCACCTTGCCATTGGAACTGATCCTGGCGCTGGGCGAGCACGAATTTTCACGCCAGGCCATCGCGGACTTCGATGCCAGTATGCACGCTGCGAAGCCGTGAACACACGACAATAAACGTCCGTCGGAAAGCGGGCGGGGCGACCTCGCGCGCGCCCTCTCACTCGAACGCCCGCCAGCGCCAAACGCCTCCCACCATCGTCCCCAGCACGCGCGCCGCTAAGATGTCCTCCGGCGGCGCGGCGAAAAGATCGCGGTCGAGCACAACCAGGTCGGCCAGATAGCCCGCCGCCAATGTGCCCAAGTCACGCTCCAAGCCCGCTGCGTAGGCCGGACCCTGCGTGTAGGCACGCAAGGCGGTTTCCAAGCTCAAGCGCCCCTCTGGACGCCAGCCACCGGCAGGCGATCCGTCGGGACGCTGGCGCGTCACCGCCGCGTAAAGTCCCAGCAGCGGCGAAAAAGGCTCAACCGGCGAATCCGAGCCGAAAGCCAGCACCGCGCCCGCCTGGAGCTGCGCGCGCCAATTGTACGCCCAGCGCGAACGCTCGCCCCAGTAGCGCTCGGCCATTTCCCAATCCGAAGTGGCGTGGATCGGTTGCATCGAGGCGATCACGTCCAGCGCAGCGAGCCGCCCCACGTCGTCAGGATGGAGAAGCTGCACATGCTCGATGCGGTGGCGCCGCGCGCTCGGCGGCACACCGCGCGCCGCTTCTTCCGCACGCACCGCCTCGTAAACGTCCAGCACGTCATGCACCGCGCGGTCGCCGATAGCGTGGATCGCTGAGGGCAATCCGGCCTCGCTGGCACGGCTAACAATGGCGTGCATGTCCTCTTTGTCCGTCACCACGATGCCGAAATTCTCCGGCTCGCCCTCGTAAGGTGCGATCATGGCAGCGGTGCGCGGGCCGAGCGCCCCGTCTGCAAAAATTTTCACCCCGCCCAGCCGCAGCCACATATCGCCGAAGCCGAAACGCAGCCCCAGCGCGTGCAAGTGCTCCGCCCAGGGCGCGTTGGTGTGCTTGACCACGCGCAAGCCTAGCGCGCCCCGTTCGCGCAAGATTTGCAGCGCGGCAAGGCAGCTCGGCTCGTCGAAATCGTGCAGGCTGGTCAGACCGGCGCGCCAAGCCTGCTCCTGCGCCGCGCGCATCCAGTCTGCCAGGCGCTCGGGCGCCGGCGCGGGGACGTGTTGCCACACAGCGAGCATGGCCGCGTCCTCCAATAGCACGCCGGTCGGACGCCCATGTGCGTCCCGCACAATCTGCGCGCCCTCGGGATCGGGCGTGGCGGCGGTGATGTGCGCGGCGGCCAGAGCACGGGAGTTCACCCAAGCGGCATGGCCGCTCTTGGCCGCCAAATAAACCGGATGCTGCGGCGTCACGGCGTCCAGGTCGGCAGCAGTGGGGAAAGCGCGGTCGTTCCATAAATCCTGCGCCCAGCCCAGCCCGATGATCCATTCCCCGGGCGGCGTTTGGCGGGCGCGTTCGGCCACACGGCGCACGGCCTCCACCTTGCTCGGCACTTCGAAAAGGTCTACGTCCTGCAAAGCGCGCGTCACACCTTCCCAATGGATATGTGCGTCGGTCAGCCCGGGCCAAACCGTGCGCCCGCCCAAGTCGTCACGGGCCGTTTGCGCACCGGCCAACGCCGCGATCTCTGCGTCCGTGCCCACCGCGACGATCCGCGCGCCGCGCATCGCCAATGCCGTCACGCGCGGACGCGCCGCGTCCAGCGTGATGATGTTGCCGTTGAACAAGATACGGTCGGGGTGCATCGTTGCTCCTAGCCCACTAAACCCGCGCGCCTTTGTAAATCATCACCCGTTCGCTGACCCCGCGCAACAGCGCCGACTGCTTTTCCGCGTGATAACCGGCCTGTTCCAGCAAGGCACGCGCCTTTTCCTGCTGGTATACGTCTTCGGTCAGCCAGATTTCGTCCACGTCGGCCAAACTTTGCGCCCGTGCCGCGATGTTCACCGTCTGGCCGAAATAGTCCAAAATCGCGTTGGCCTTCACCACCAGCGCGGGGCCGGTGTGCAAGCCGACTTTCAGATGCAAGCGGTTTTCCGCTTCGGGGATTTTGGCATTGAGCGCTTCCACCGCCACGATCATTGCCAGCGCCGCCGCCACGCCGTCCTGTGGCGTGGAAAAAGTCGCCATCACCGCGTCGCCCAGTGTCTTGACGATGGCGCCGCGATGTTGCCGCGTGACTTCGGTCAGGGCGTCGAAATGCTGCTGCACCAAATGGTAGGCGGCCACGTCCCCTGTGCGGCTGTAAAGCAAGGTGGAGTCCTTCAAATCGGTGAAGAGCACGGTCAGATTGCCCACCTTGAGGCGCAAATCGTCCGGCAGCTCTTGGATGCGGAAGAGTTC
>CAZZNC010000081.1:0-8386 GCA_964655405.1 uncultured Anaerolineaceae bacterium
TCGCCCGATCTCGATGTAGCGCCGCCAGGTTTCCGGCCCGTTGCCCATCTCGATCACCAAATAGCTGGTGCGCGGGGTTTTCGGCTCCCAACGCAACTTCATACCAGCCTCACCGGGCAATCGGTCGCCTTTGCGATGGTTGCAGGCAAAACACGCGCACGCCGTATTCGTCCAAGTGTTTTTGCCCCCGCGTGAAACGGGTACGATGTGATCAATGGTCAAGTCACGACGGGTAAGCGGTTTTCCGCGCACGATCTCGCCTATCCGCACACCGCAATAGATACACGTGTAATCGTCGCGCACCAGCACACCCTGACGGCTCCAATGTGCATGGCGGCGTGGCACGTTGATATAGCGGCGCAACGCGATTACGGAAGGCACGGGAAACTGTGTGCGTACCGTGCGCAAAAAACGGCCCGTTTCCTCGACGACAATCGCCTTACCCGCAAGTACCAAGTTGATGGCGCGTGGAATGCTGATGACGGTCAGCGGTTCCCACGTGCCCCCGTTGAGTAGCAGTACATGACCTTCGATCATAGTCCTAGTTCCCAGGGCTAACCGCCCAGGATCGGTCAACGAGAGTTTGTTCTTTATTATACTAACGATTTTGGGCTTGTGCCGATCCTGTTTCGAGGTGCTAAGAACAGCGCATTGCGTGCTTTCGGTCAGCCTCGCCGAAAATATCCGGCATGACGCGACGTGGCCGTCGCATAGAACACACGACGGCCACGTTCAACCTGTACACCGAATAGGCGCGCTGCTACCAGTAGGGGGAAAACAAGGCCTGGTTACAGAAAAACAGCGCGCCCGTTCGCTCGGTTATTGCGCCAACAGCCCCTCCAACACCTTAATGATTTCCTCACGGGGCAACGAGCTATCAATGGAAATCACAAAGTCGTCGGTGGTGTAGTAGGCAACGATCCCCGTGTCCTCAGCAAAGATTTCCAGCGTAACCGTCGTGCCGTTGATCTCCAGCTCTTCGGTCGTCCAATCCTGACCTTCCGGCAATTCGGCCTCTACGTCCTCCGGAGCAGACGACTCGACCATGTCGTCGGACAACGCTGTTTCTGTGACAGCTAGCCAATCGCTGTCCGCGCCCTTGTCCGACCCATAAAATAGCGTCACCGAAAGGGGAACTTCTTCCATTTCCGGCGCAAAGAAAAGAACGCAACTGCGCGTCATGGCAGCGGGAACGTAGGAAGGCGACACGAGCGGAAGAGACGTCTGCTGTACGGCTTCCTCAAAGGTGATGCACTCGTCTTCCGGCGGGAAAACGTCCATGTTTTCCAAGTCCATGTCGTCCAGAGAGTGATCTTCCTCGAAGCTCGCACCTTCCAAGTCGCTCAGGTCGTAAAACACCTCGGTATCGGCAGGCAGAAGCTCGTCCGTGACAATACGACGGAGCGTATGGCTCATTTCCTCTCCGCCCACCGTTTCCACGTACTCGCTTTCCACCAGCAAATAGGTATCCACGTCGAATTTTTCTGTGATGGTGACAATCCAGTCACCTTCCGGCGTATCTCCGGACTCGCCTTCTTCTTGCAGCGGAGAAAGCATGACCCCTTCGTTTTCGACCGAGCGCAACACATGCACAGTGTGCCCGTTGGATTCTTCTGGGCCCAAGTATTCGGCGTTGGGATCGTTTTTCAACTGCTCGAACCATTCTTGCGCTCGGGCGCGTTCTTCTTGCATATTGCGCACCGGACTCACTACCTCGAAGCCCTCTTCGTAGGCGTAGTAGGAAACCACGTTGCTTTCGGCCTCGTACCAGTAGTAACGCTCGCCGTCGAAACTCTCGATGTACAACAATTGGCCGGTATCCAAGTCGGTGTACATGATGCGGTAGTAGCCGGTGCCGAGGTTGAAGTAGTCCTCTTCGCTGTAATTGTCGTGCACCATCTCGCCGGTCTCTTCATCCTGATAGGTCAGGTAGTTTTCGGTGATGGTGTGCCGCACGCCTTCGCCATCTTGCATCTGGGCATGGGCTTCGGAAACACGCGCGAGCACCTCTTGCGCAGAAGCCACACGCGGCCCCTGCCCTCCAAAGCGGGCAATATGTAGCGAAAACGCCAGGAAAGCAACCCCGAGCACTGCCACAAGCGAAATCGCCATAGCCATACGCGGTTGTTGCGTCCACAATCTACGTGTCATCGTTCGCAGGATCTTCATCTGTCTTTTCTCCTTGTGTAAATGATGTTTGGCTCGGTAGCGAGCCAGCAAGCGCATTTCCAACTGTTCTTGGAAAGCTTCGTCGGCCAAAGGTACAGAAGCAGCCAAGTGAGCGCAAAAGTCGGACAATGAACCGTTCAGTGAACGGTGCGAGGGGGCGTTACTGATTGCGGCTTCGATCTGCTGCAAAAGCTCCTCGTCAGGAAGCGTCTCAGGATGCGAGGGTTTGGGTTTGTTCATGTTCACGCTCCTCCTGTCCGAGCCGGAAATTGGGCAAGGACAGATGCTCTTCCAAATAGATCGTGTGCAATTCACGCAACGCCCGACACAACGTAGAAGCTACCGTTTTTTCGGAAAGCCCCAACACCTGGGCAATATCCTTGTTGCGTAACCCGCCGTAAAACTTGAGTGTGACCACCTCACGGCGGCGCGCGGGTAGACGCGACAGAAAACGCCGCAGATTTTGGAACTCTTCAGCTTGGGCCAAAACCTCCGCAGGCAATGGCGCGCCATCCACCGTTTCCCTCGCCGCGTCCAACGACGTTTCAAGGTGTCTGGGGTCACGGAAATGGTCGGCCATTACATGCTGCGCGATGCGATAGATCCACGCTGTGAAAGCTCCATCGTGGCGCAAACGGAATGTCGCCAGATTTTCCACCACGCGCGTAAAAGTTTCGGCCACCACGTCCTCGGCATCTTGCACCCGTCCCATACGGTAAAGGATGTAAGCATACAGGCGCGGGAAGTAGTACCGATACAATGCGGCAAAGGCTTCGGGGTCAGCTTGAGCATCCCGCACCAATTGCGCTTCCTCTTGTGGGGTAAGCCTCGCTTTCAAACGACCTGTCCTTTGGCTAACAATGGTTGCGTTCAATCTGTATAACGGAGAAAAGTGAAAAATACTGCTTGGCAATGTTCGATGAGGTGTCACAGCGCGGCTTTACACACAAAAAGCAGGGGAAAAACACAGGGTAACGGGCTGCGTGTGCTCCTTTGAACACACACAGCCCGCCACCACGACACAACGCAAAAACTAAACGATACGCTCGCGGATAGCAGCGCTAGCATAGTCGAGTACAGAAACCACAATCGCAATTGCCAACACTGCCACGCCCGCCTGCCGGTAACGCAGCAAGTTGATTTGTTGCTGGAGCAAAAAGCCGATGCCGCCGCCACCCACAAAACCGATGATCGTGGACATGCGCACATTGATGTCCCAGCGGTACATAGTGAAGGCAATATACGGCGGCACAATCTGTGGCACAACGGCGTAGATCACCGTTTGCAAGCGGGTGGCGCCGGTGGACTGGATCGCCTCGATAGGGCCTTGGCTGATGTTTTCCACCTGCTCAGAATAGAGCTTGCCCAGCGCGGCAATCGAGTGCAACGTCAGCGCCAAAACGCCCGCAAACGGCCCCACGCCCACCCAGATCACGAACACGATGCCCATGATCAACGGCTCGATGGAACGCAGCGTATTGAGCACGGTGCGTGTGGAGGTGTAAACCGCCATGCCAAGCGGAAAACTGATATGCGTGCCAGCCAGTCCGCCGGAAACCCCGCCCAACAGCCCGCCGATGATCGCCGAAACACCGATGTACCGTGTGACCGTTGCAAAGCCCAAGTCAAGCGTTGTGCCCACTGGCAAGCGTTGATCCACCACCGCACGCACGAGATCGATGGCAAGCGCGGTGAGAATGAAAACAGCCACCCCGCCCGCAAAAAACGCAACCATGCGTCCGGTGCGCTCGGCGACGGCTTGGTCGGTCTGCCACTGGGTGCGCGGAAAGACGCCCACAAGTTCCAGCAGTTGTACAACGATCTGCCCGCCGAGCACCGCTGCCATCAGCGGAGTTAGGACGCCGAGCAAGACCGCCTGCATACCAACATAGGCGGTGGCCGTAAGCAAAATGATCCCCGACAGCGCACCCAACACCGCGCCCAGCACGTGGCTCAGCGGTATGGAAACATGGCGCAAGGGGCCGGATGCCAACGTTGCGACCAACGAAGCCAGCCAGAAACCGCCCGCTAAGCCCGCCAAACCAACAATCGTCAGATCGACCAGTTCCCCCAGCGTGCCCACGAAGTTCCCCAGGTCGTCCAACAGCCCTTTGTGCATATGGTCGCCCAGCCACAACCCCAAGCCGCCCAACACACCCAGCACAAAAACCAAGACGACCAGCACGAGCACATTGGTCAGCACATCCCGCGCGCGTCGCCAGCTTTTCCCTTGCGGCAAACGTGCCACCAGCCACGTCACCAGCGCCAACCCGACTATCGCCAACGGGATCGCAACCAGGCCGGTCACGAGTTCCTTGCCCAACGCTACCCCTGCTCGCCCAACCGGCCCCAACAGCACCACGCCGAACGCTGCGCCAATCGGCAGGGCTACAAAGCCGCTCAGCACGTTACCCAGAGGCATACTGACCTGGCGCATCAAGTTGCGCGCGGCCACAAAGCTCAGCACGAAAGCCACCGGCAACGCCAACGTGGTTGCCATCAGCGCCAAGAAAATCGTCTCGATCATCTTGTCAATGACGGTTTTGGTGGTCTCGCTGAAGCGAGGTGTGCCGGTGGGGACAAGTGTCTGCACTTGCAAAGTTTGCATCTTGCCGCTCAACCCGCGTCCTTTGGGCACTTTCAGATGCACCAGGAAATGCCCCGCGCCGTCCACGTCGAATGCCGATTCATCGCTGATTATGACTTCGTCACCCGTGATAGTTACCAGCTTGAAAGGGGTATTCTGCCCCGTTGACATGACCAACTGAATGCGAGCGATGGCGTCGGCAGGAAAGTCGAAGCCTTCAGCCTGGATGATCTCGTCCACGTCCGCGCAGGGCGGATCGAAAACGAGGTACGGGCCTTCGCCGGTTTCCACGCGGCCTTCCGGCAACTCGCCTGTGGGACAACCGAATTGAAATGGGACGGTGTAGTCACGGTCTTCACGGTCACGAGTGAAGATGTTGGGCGAAAGCAGCTCGCGCATGGCGCGCTGCACAGAAGCCTGGCGCACTTCGTCTTTCACTTCGTCCAAGCTAATTTCGGTCGTGCTCCAGCCGTAAGCATAGACCACAACACCGACAACAACCGCCAAAATGGTAAGAAGCGTGCGTAGGGCACGACGTGAAGATGGCGTGCGTGTGTTCATCATTTCCCCCTTACGAAATCTCAACGCGCACGGCATCTTCGCCGTAAATATCCTTGAATCGTTGGTCGTCTATTTCGTCCGGCAAGCCGTCGAATTCGACCCGTCCGTCTTTGAGCGCAATAATGCGGTCGGCGTAAGCGCGTGCCAAGCTCAAAAAGTGGAGGCTGCACAAAATGGTGATGCCATCTTCTTGGTTGAGCTGTTCCAAATATTTCATCACCGAGTGCGAAGTGGCCGGGTCGAGGCTGGCGACCGGCTCGTCGGCCAACATCAGCTCCGGCTCTTGCATCAAGGCGCGTGCAATGCCCACACGCTGCTGTTGCCCGCCGCTGAGTTGATCCGCGCGGACGTGGGCTTTTTCTCGAATGCCCACCCGCTCCAATTTTTCCAATGCTTTGCGCCTGTCCGACGGTGGAAAATAGTTGATGAAGCTCCACAGCGGATTGACGTACCCCAAGCGCCCCGCCAGCACATTGGTCAACACCGGTGCTCGGCTTACCAGGTTGAAATGTTGAAAGATCATGCCGATACGACGGCGGATTAAGCGCAACTCGTCATCGGTGGCGTCGGTGACCTCCAAGCCGTTCCACACAATACGCCCCTCGGTTGGCTCAACCAAGCGGTTGACGCAGCGCAGCAACGTAGATTTACCTGAGCCACTCAGCCCGATGATGACCAGAAATTGGCCGTCCGGCACTTCAAAGGAAACATCTTGCAAGGCGCGCACGCCGTTATCGTAAATCTTTGTCAAATGTTCGATGGTGAGCATTGCTTCTATCCTGTCCACGCTCTCCCGTAGGTGCAAAAGCGGGCAGAGGAGCGCGCTCACTCTGCCCGTACTCAGCGAAAAAGTCGCCGTTGCGTCTTAGCCGCCGAAAATGTCTTCTTCGGTCAGCCCGAGGACATCGAACTGCAAACGTACCGAATCGAAGACCGAATCGTCAATGGGGGCAATGCCTGTCCAGTCATAAGCAGTCGCCAGCGCAGTGGCGTTCCAGGTATCTTCGTTTCCGGCGAGCGTGAAGAGCGTGTCCAAAATCTCTTGGCGCATATCGGCGGGGAAGTCCGGCCCAAAGCTAAGCGTATCGTTGGGGATGGGAGCGCTGATTGCCAAGATGCGCACCTTGTCTACGACATCCGGCGCGGTTTCGCGCACAGCACGACGCGCGTCCATGATGCGCACTGCACCGACATACAGCTCGCCGTCGTCGCCAATGTAGGACTCGTCTACAGAAAGATCGAACGGTTCGGGCAAATCGCCGTAATTCCAGGGTGCGCCCGGGGTACGCGGGGGGCTGAAATAGGTGGTTCCGAAGTCCACTTCGCCGTTGTAAACGGCCAGCACGGTTTGGTTATGTCCGCCGGTCTGCACTTCCTTGGCGGGGGTGATGTCGCGCGCCTTCATTTCCACCGACGGCACGATGTAGCCGGAAGTCGAACTCGGGTCGCCGTAGCCCCACACTTTGCCGTCCAGATCGCCCAACGTGTAAATGTCGCTATCTCGCCGCACGATGTACTGCGCCCAGTAAACCGGCCAGCCGTAGCGCACAGCAGAGGCCGCTACTTGCACGCCGCAACGGTTGTTGGCGATCACGTAGCCCGCCGCCGGAATGAAGCCCATTGTGCTATCTGGCGCGGCGCACATCGCTTCAATGGTAGCCGCATAGGACGTGGGTACGTAGACTTCGAACTCGTAGCCGGTGGCATCCTTGAGCGCCTGGGCCAGCACCTCGCCGCCCTCGACGATGGTTTGCGCCTCACCGGAGGGAACAAAATACACCTGAATCGGGTTTTCAGGCGTTCCCAATGCCCCTTGTGCCGACGCGCCGCCGGGCACCATCAATGCCACAGAAAGCGCCATCACCACTGCCAAGAGAATGCCAAATGTCTTTTTCATCATTGCGTCCTAAACTCCTCTTTAGCCCTAACAACATGCGAGCGATCAAGCTCATTTATAGTGTAGCCGATTTGTACCATCAGGAAAAGTATTTGACGCACGTCGAGCAGTGTATCTTTGGCGTGCTCCACTGGACAATCCGCCCAGGCTGACTGATAATAAGAGCGAGTTAGGAGGCATTATGGGGCAATCATCCGGTTCTCTCGACGCGCTCGACCTTCGCACGGTTTTGGATAGCTTGGGGCAGGGTATTTTAATTTTCGACGCGGGCGACAAATTGGTCTTGGACAACACTGCCGCGCGCGAGTTGTTGGGCACAAATTTGGTGATGGTGCGTGCGGAAGGATGGCGCGCGACGGCGATGCTGTTGGACTCTTCGCAACAGGAAGGGCTTTCAGCGGACGAGGTGCGCGCCAAAGCGCTGCGCCAACCCCAACCGGTGCGCTTTCATGCGTTCATTTCCGGCACATATACGCCGTGTTGGGTCGCGGCGTTACACGCAGACGACGGTGCTGTGTATACGCTGGTGGTGTTGGAACAACCGGACTGGTCGGCGCTCACCGAATTGATGAGCCGTTTTCGGTCTGAGGCGCGCATGTCCATCACCAGCACACGCGGCCATGCAGAGCTGATTAAACAGGTGTTGGCGCACCGTAAGCCGAACGCGACGGTCGAACAGTTGGCGCGGCAAGTTTCTGGCTTTGCAGCGCTCATGGCAACGCACATGTTCCGCTTAGAAGTGCTGTTGGATCAACTTCAACGCCTGGAAGACGTGCGCACAGGGCAGTTGGCGCATATCGTTCGGCTAAATCGCCGTGCGGTGAATTTGCGTGATTTTCTGGAAGATCTGTTGGAAGATATTCAGGAGTCCCCCTTGGTTGAAACGCCCAAACCCGAGGTGGATTACCGCGACCGCATTCACGTAGACGTGCCCGCTGAGGTGGTCATTTCCGCATGTCGTCAGCATTTGACGTATATTTTCCGGGATCTGCTGCGTAACAGTTTGATGTACAGCGATTCCGCCACGCCGGTAACCATTCGCGCCACCGTGCAGCCCAAGGCGGGCAATGTGCAAATTGACGTGGTCGACCAAGGGTACGGCATCCGCAAGAAAGAAACCAGCAAAGTCTTTACACCTTTCCAACGCGCGCGGCAACCGCAGATCATCGCCG
>CAZZNC010000082.1:0-8369 GCA_964655405.1 uncultured Anaerolineaceae bacterium
CGGATACTTCTGCGTCGGCCTCGTTGAAGGTGGGCATTGACCCCAAAGGGGGCACGGATCCAAACTCGGCAGATGTGGTCTGGTCGGCGGTTTCCGCACCTTATGATCAATGGGCAGAAATGAGCATCACGGCCACCGTTGCCAGCGACACCGTGACCGTGTATCTGTACATGTCACAGGCCAAAGGCCTGGCGATGAACAACGTTTATTGGGACAAAGCCTCGTTGGTGCGCACCGAAGAGGCCGAACCCACGCCGGAACAGCAGTACGTGCCCTTTGTGGTGCCGCAGGGCGTGCGTCCCGATGGAAGCATCGTGCACGTGGTGCAGGCCGGCGACACGCTTTCCAGCATCGCCTACGCTTATAGCGAATACGACGTCACCACCGAAAGCATTGCCGCGCTCAACGACGGCATCAAACCCAACACGCGCATTTTGCAGCTGGGCGCAGAGCTGATCATCTTGCCGCCCGGGTCGGTTGACCCGGTGACGGGCCAGCGCGTCACGCCCGGGGCGCAGCCTTCCACTCCGAGTGCAGCCGCCACCTCCGCCACGCCTGCGGCACAACCCAGCGCACAACCTGCCGCCCAGCCGATGGGCGAGGCAACGCCGGCGGGAGACGAAGCGGCCCCGTCCGCTGCTGCCGCCAACTACACGACCGCGCGGGCAGCCTTCATGCCCTTTGAACACGGGATCATGCTTTGGCTAGAAGACGGCAACCAAATTTACGTGTTGAACTACGGCACGGACGAACTTAGCGGCATGTATTCGGCGTATCTGGACACGTGGCGCGAAGGGATGCCGGAAAACGATCCCAGCATCCAAGCACCGCCTGGGTTCTTGCAACCGGAACGTGGCTTTGGGCAGGCATGGCGCACGTATCCCGGGGTACGGGACTCGTTAGGGTGGGGCACAGCAGCCACGCAAGGGTATACCGCGCTGGTGGTACACGATGACGGGACGACGGTGGTCAACGGGCCGGACTTCCGCATTTACAAGTTGAAGGAAGGCGGCGCCTGGGAGGTGGTGGATCTCTTCACGCAGGAAGCCTCCGCCCAGTAGCACACGTAGCACGCCATGTGAAGCCCCCACCGTCAGCGGCGGGGGCTTTTGTGTTGGGAGCAAAGAGTGCTTAGAGGTTTTGCGCAACAACCAAGCAACTTCCCCCAAAGTGCATCGTTTGCTGCTTTTGTAGGTTTTTGAGTTCGGACTGCAACAAGGTGTTGAGAAAAGTGGCTAACGTTTTGTTCCCAACAGCGTGGTCGCGGGAGATGATTTTGGCTTGTCCAGTGGAGCGTGCCAGCCCTAACCGGTAGGGTAACGTGCGAAAAAGGAACACAGGCAGTGGTAAGAAGCGGAAGATGTACGTAGCGAATATGACCTGAAAACCAGCCCCGTGAAGGGTATGGGCCAGTGCTTTGAGGGAATAGCGCCGGAAGTGTCCAGCGAAAACATCATCTGCTGACCACAGAAGAGTGTACGCTGGGACGGTGAGGTACAAATAACCTCCCTGTTGCATCACAGAATGGATGTGTTGTAAAAAGTGCCGATCGTCCTCGATATGTTCCAGTACATCGAACATGCCAACGGCGGGCAGCGCGTGCGGCTTAAACCCTGCTGCCTCTACCGTCGCACAGATCACATGCTGAATACCTCGTTCCTTTGCGTGGCGTGCACCGTCTTTTCCTGGTTCTACCAGCACCACCGCAAAACCAGCTTCACTCAGTCCCTGTGCCACATAGCCATTGCCTCCGCCTACGTCGAAAATGGCTCCCTTCGGAGAATAAATATTGGCGATAGTAGTGATGCAGGCATTGCGATGTCGGAACCAGAAAGAATTGTCCTCGATGGCGAAGCAAGCGTCGTTTCCCTCGGTTGGGTAGAAAATCTTTTGTTCATCCGCGCTATACCAGATGTCATCTTTGCCCAACGTGAGGCAGGTGCTTATGGCCGATATATCGATCATGTGTAGGTGGCCCTTCTCTAAGCGCTGGGGTGGTATGCGCGTTCCGATTACCGTAAAGAGTATAGCTGGCGCGGCGTTACTTGGGTAATGACACGCAGGCATAGTACAAAACTGGCAATTTGCCGTCCGCCTGCTAGAATGTCCGCCCGTACTCATCGCCACAGAGCAGCACACCGAGCAAGCGTAACCATGACCCTAATGCACATTTTGATTTTCATTTCCGCTGCCCTGCTCTATCTGTTTCTGCTGCCCAAACGCTGGCGTGGATGGGCGCTTTTTGTGGGCAGCGTGGTCGCCATTTACTGGCTACAGCCGCCGCTGCGCGTGCGGCGGGCGGATTTCCTTTTCCCAACCGCAACGCTGGCGCTGGTGGCGCTGACCTGGGCGGTCACGCGCGCGCCGGAGCAGCGTTGGGCGCGTGAAGACACCGCCGCCGCCGCGACGATGGCCGCCTTGGTGCTCGCGCTGAGCCTGGGGCGCCACCTGGCGCCGAGCGCCCGCCTGACGCCTTCCGCGCCGCCTCCGACGCTCACGGTCGCCGCGTGGATCGTAGGGGCGGGGATTGCGTTGGCATTGGCCGCAAGTCGCTCCGGCAGGGGACGCCGCGCGCTGCTGGCGCTGATGGTCGGCATCGTGGCGCTTTTCGTGCTGCTGAAGACCGAGCCGCTGGCCGAAGCGCTCAGCCGCACGCTGCGCCGTTGGCAGGGGCAACCAACGTCACTGGCGCGCGCCGGTGAGTTGGAGTGGCTGGGCTTTTCGTATGTGGCGTTCCGTTTGCTGCACACGCTGCGCGACCGGCAAACGGGCTTGCTGCCGCCGCTGAGCTTGCGCGAATACGTCACCTATGCGATCTTTTTCCCCGCGGTGACCGCCGGCCCGATTGACCGCGCCGAGCGTTTTGTGCAGGACTTGCGCGCGTTGGCCGGTCCGCACGTGGAGCAGATCGTGCAAGGCGGCGGACGGATCGCGGTCGGCGTGGCAAAAAAGTTTATCGTGGCGGACGCGCTGGCCTATATGTCGCTGAACGCCGCGCGCGCCGAACAAACGCGCTCCGCGTGGGGGCTGTGGGTGTTGCTGTATGCCTACGCGCTGCAAATTTACTTCGACTTCAGCGGCTATTCGGATATTGCCATCGGCATCGGGCAATTGCTGGGCGTCAAGCTGCCGGAAAATTTCGCCCAACCCTACCTCAAGCGCAACATCACGCAATTTTGGCAAAGCTGGCATATCACGCTGAGCAACTGGGTGCGTTTTTACGTCTTTTCCCCGCTCAGCCGCGCGCTGCTCAAGCGCAAGCCGCGCCCTTCCCCCACCGCGCTCGCTTTTGTGGGACAAATGGCAACGATGATCGTGATCGGGCTGTGGCACGGCGTAACGTGGCATTTCGTGGCTTGGGGCGCGTGGCACGGCGTGGGGCTTTTTGCCCACAAGGTGTGGAGCGACAAAACGCGCCGTTTGTATATGCGGCTGCGCGCCCGTCCACGCGCGGGGCAGGCGCTCGGCGCGCTGGGGACGCTGCTCACGTTCCATTTTGTGGCGCTGGGCTGGGTCTGGTTTGCGCTGCCGGACGCAGGCACGAGCTGGCGTGTGTTGCTGCGGCTTTTTGGAGGGTGAGCGATGAAAACCTGGCGTTGGCTCTATCAACCCGCACGCCCCTACAGCCGCGCTTTTGTGCTGCGCGTGCTGGGCAAAGCCGCCGTGCTAATTGTGGCGCTCAATGTGCTTTTCGTGTTCGCCGACCCGCTGCCGGTTTTGGGGCGCATATCCGCCTATAACGTGCTTTTCCCGGGCCGCGAACGCTTGCCCTACGGCGAAGACCACGCCGCTGCCTATAACCTGAGCCTGTACTCGGTCGAGGCCATGTTCGCCTCGCACACGTTGGCCCGTCCGACCAAGGCCGCCGACGAGTTCCGCGTGCTGTTGATCGGCGATTCTTCCGTGTGGGGAATTTTGTTGCGCCCGGAAGAATCGCTCGCCGGTCGGCTTAACGCGCAAGGCTTGCGCAGTGCCGACGGGCGGCGCGTGCGCTTCCACAACCTCGGCTATCCCACTATGTCGCTGCTCAAAGACCTGCTGCTGCTGGACGAGGCCATGCGCTACGACCCCGACCTGATCGTGTGGCTGGTCACGCTGGAATCGTTCGACCGCGCGGGACAACTGGACTCCGCCATTGCCCAACACAACCCCGACCGCGTGCGCGCTCTGATCGCACGTTACGGGCTGGCGCAACAGCCCGACGATCCGCGCCTGGTGCAGCTTTCGGATTGGGACAAAACAATCATCGGGCAGCGGCGCGCGCTGGCAGACCTGTTGCGCTTGCAATATTACGGTGCGCTGTGGGCTGTGACGGGCATTGACCAAGCCTACCGTGACGATTACACACCCCGCGCGGTGGACTTGCCCGCCGATGAAACATGGCACGGTTTTCGCCCTGGCGCGCTGAGCGCCGACGATCTGGCCTTCGACGTGCTGCGCGCGGGTGTGGCGCGTGCGGGGAACGTGCCCGTGCTGCTGGTCAATGAACCGATGCTGCTCAGCGACGGGGCAAACAGCGACATCCGTTACAATGCTTTTTATCCGCGCTGGGCGTATGACGCTTATCGCCAGTGGCTGGGCGAGCGCGCCGAAGTCGAGGGCTGGGCGCTGCTGGACGTGTGGGACGCGCTGCCCGATGCGGATTGCTACACCGATAGCGCCGTCCACCTGACGCCGGAGTGTTCCGCCCGCTTTGCCAAGCAGATCAGCGCGGCCCTGGCGGGTTTCTGAGCACGCCACGCACGCCGCACATTGACAAAGCCCAACGCGCGGGCTATCTTTGCGCCAATCAAAACCTGTGGGGGTGCTTCGGCCCCGGATGGCCGAGCGTCGCGCGCTGCGCGATGGCGAAGCAGGTGCAAGTCCTGCGCTGACCCGCAACGGTAAGCGTGCCCCAAGCACGCAAGCCCGGACGACCACCCCAACAGGCTACCTATTTCCGACCTTCGCGGATTGGGGTTGGAGCTGGCCGCATAAAGACCATGCGCTGCCCTGACGGGCAGGCCGGTTTTCTCACCCCCGACGCGAGCGGGGGCTTTTTGTTTCCCCACCGCGCCGTAATTCCGCCCCAACGCAGGAATTGAGCCAATGAGCAGTGTTGCCGTTTCTCCCATCTCTCGCACGTCTCCGCAGCGCGTACCGTTTTTGCTGGCGAGTTGGGGCGTGGTGCCGCGCCTGGTCGCGGTCTGCGCAGCGCTGAGCGCGCTGCTGCTGGGCGCAATGGTGCTCGCGGCGGCGGTCGGCCCCACCGCGATCCCGCTGCGCGACGTGGCGGACGCGCTGCTGCAATATGCGGGCGTGCCGCGCGGCGTGGACGCCACCAGCGCGACCTATCGCGTGGTGACGCTGGTGCGGCTGCCCGGGCTGATGGTGGCGGCGCTGGTCGGCGCGGCGCTGGCGAGCGCGGGTGCGGCCATGCAGGGCCTTTTCCGCAACCCGCTGGCTGACCCGGGTGTGATCGGCGTGAGCGCGGGCGCGGCACTGGGCGTGGTGCTGGCGATTACGCAGGCGTGGCCGGTGGCCGACCTGTGGCTTTTGCGGGGGGCGAACGACGCGGCAACCGCACTGCTTTGGCGCGTTCCGGCGGCGGCGTTCGTCGGCGCGATGCTTTCGGCGTTGGGCGTGTATCTGCTGGCGCTGCAACGTGGACGCGCCAACCCGATTGCGCTGTTGCTGGCGGGCATGGCGATTAACGCGGTCTTGGGCGCGCTGACCTCGCTGCTGCTTTTGCGCACGGCGGACTTTGGCGCGGTGCGGGCGGTGCTTTCCTGGCTGGTGGGCAGTTTGGAGGGGCGCGGCTGGGCCTATTTCCACGTCGCCAAGTGGCCGATTGCAGCAGCAGGCGGGGCGCTGCTGCTCTTCAGCCGCGACCTCAACGCTTTGGCGCTGGGCGAAGAAAGCGCGCAGGCGCTGGGCGTGAACGTGGGGCGCGTGCGGCTGGCGGTGTTGGCACTGGCGAGCGTGCTTACAGCGGCGGCGGTGAGCGTGGCCGGCGCGGTCGGCTTTGTGGGCCTGGTCGTGCCGCACATGCTGCGCCTGGTCGTCGGGCCGGACCACCGCGTGCTTTTGCCCGCGAGCGCGCTGGGCGGGGCGGCGTTTTTGGTGTTGGCGGACGCGGTCGCGCGCGTGGTGATCGCGCCGCAAGTGTTGCCAGTGGGCACGGTCACCGCGTTGATCGGCGGGCCGTTCTTTTTGGCGCTGTTGTGGCGGCACAGGCACACGCTGGCGATGCTGTGAGCAAGGGGCGGACGATGCGACGATGGGCGAAGCGGGGCGCGCTGCTGGCTTTGTTGGCGCTGCTCGCGTTGGGTGGCGCGGGCGTAGCCGCGCAGGACACAGGAGCGATCCGCGTGGGCGTGGTCGTGCAAGGCGCGGACGAGCTGCCACAGGCTTTTTGCGTCACGCTGACGGAAGGCGCGAACGGCGCGGACGCCCTGCGCGCGACAGGGCTGGACGTGGCAAGCGAGAGTGGCTCGTTGGGCACGGCGATTTGCGCCATTGAGGGGCAGGGTTGCACCCCGCCCGCCGAAAGCTGCTTTTGCCAATGCGAGGGCGGCGGGGGCTGCGCGTATTGGGCGTACTTCCACCTG
The DNA here is from genome assembly GCA_964655405.1 of uncultured Anaerolineaceae bacterium. Lineage (GTDB taxonomy): Bacteria > Chloroflexota > Anaerolineae > Aggregatilineales > Aggregatilineaceae > JALSSH01. The sequence continues at coordinate 6,591 of CAZZNC010000082.1, forward strand.
GGCGAAGGCGGGCGCTGGCAGTACAGCTCCGTCGGCGCGAGTGGCTACACCGTGCACGAGGGCGATGTGGAGGGCTGGCTTTGGCTGGACAAAACGCAGCTCGCAGCGCCGATGCTGCCGCCCGTCACGTTCGCGGACGTGTGCGGCGCGTGGCCGCGCACCGTGCAGGACGGGCTGGGGCGCGATGTGTCGCTGGCCGCGCCGCCGCAGCGCATCGCCTCGGTCACGCTGGCCTCGGACGAGATTTTGCTCGACCTGGTCACGTCGGATCGGCTGCTCGGCGTCACGTATCTGGCGCGCGACGCGGCCATTAGCAACGTCGCCGACCGCCTGGCTGACGTGCCCCGTGCCGACCTGAGCGGCAACTCAGAGCTGCTCATCAGCCTGGACGCGGACTTGGTCGTGATGGCGACCTACAGCAATCCGGCGGCGCTGGATCAGATGCTGGCGGCGGATGTGCCGGTTTTCGTGCTGGCCGAGTTCGGCTCGCTGGACGCGATCCGCGAAAATATCCGGCTGCTGGGGCGCGCAACGGGGACGGAGGTGCGCGCCGAGGCGCTGGTCGCGCAGATGGACGCGCGCATCGCGGCGGTGCAAACGCGCGTGGCGGGCGGCGAACCGGCCCGCGTCCTTTACTACGAGGCGGGCGGCGTCACCTACGGCGCGGGGAGCACAGTGGACGAAATTTTGCGCCTGGCGGGCGCGCGCAACGTGGCCGCCGAGCTGGGCGCGTATCCACTGATTGACGCGGAATTTGTGCTGGCCGCCGATCCGGACGTGGTGCTGCTCGGTGGATGGGCAGCGGGGCTGGACGACCCCGTCGCGTGGTTCACCGCCGATCCGGTTTTTGGCGGGCTGCGCGCCGTGCGCGAAGGGCGCGTTTACGCGGTGAACCAAGCGCACCTCACGGCGGTGAGCCACTATGCGGCGCTGGGCGTGGAGGACGTGGCGCGCGCGGTCTACCCGCAAGCCTTCGCGGAGGGCTGCGCGCCGTGAGCGCAGGCGAGTTGCTCTTGCGCGCCGAGGGCGTGGGCTATCGCATCGGGGAACGGGCGCTGTTGGCGGGCGTTTCGCTGGAACTGCGCGCGGGGCAGGTGCTGGGCCTTGTCGGGCCGAACGGGGCGGGCAAGTCCACCTTGCTCAAGGTGCTGGGCAGGCTCTGGCGCGGCGCGGAGGGGCGGGTGACGCTGCTTGGCGAGCCGCTGACGCGGCTTTCGGCGCGGCAGGTGGCGCGCGTGGTGGCGCATGTGCCGCAGATCACCGCGCTGGATTTCCCCTTTACCGTGCGCCAGATCGTGATGATGGGACGCACGCCGCACTTGGGGCGCTTCGCGCTGGAAGGCACGCGGGATCGGCAGATCGCCGAGCGCGCCATGCAGCGCACGCAAACGCTGGACTTGGCCGAGCGTTTGATCGGCACGCTGAGCGGCGGGGAGCGGCAGCGCGTGTTGATCGCGCGTGCGTTGACGCAAGAGCCGCGCGTGCTGCTGGCCGACGAGCCGACCGCCAATTTGGATGTGGGGCATCAGCTCGCGGTTTTGGAGCTGGTGCGCGGCCTGGCGCGTGAGGACAGCTTGGGCGTGCTTTTGGCGCTGCACGATCTGGAGTTGGCGGCGCGTTTTTGTGATCGGTTGGTGCTGTTGCACGAGGGGCATGTGCACGCGGAGGGCGCAGCGGCGGACGTGTTGACGGCGAAGCACTTGCGGGCGGTTCACGGGGTGCGCGCCGTGCCCTATACCGATCCGGTGACAGGGCACTTGCGCCTGGCAGTTGTGGGGC
>CAZZNC010000083.1:0-8361 GCA_964655405.1 uncultured Anaerolineaceae bacterium
ATTGGAAATGAAATATCCGGACTACTACGCAGTTCTGGGGGTCAAACGCAACGCTTCGGCCAACGAGATCAAAAAGGCCTATCGGAAGCTGGCGCGGAAATATCATCCGGACGTTAACCCCGGGGACAAAGAGGCCGAGGAAAAGTTCAAGGCCATCAACGAAGCCTACGAGGTGCTTTCCGATGAGGAAAAGCGCCGCAAATATGATACGCTCGGCCAGCAATATCAGCAGTGGCAACGCATGGGCGGACAGCCGAACGGCTTCGACTGGAGCGAATGGACGAGTGGCGCGCCGCGCGGCGGTGGCCGCCACTATGAATTTGTGGGAAACTCAGGCGCCGAGGATGCGTTCTCTGATTTCTTCCGCATGATCTTTGGCGGGATGGGCATGGGCGGACCTTCCGGCATGGGAAGTTCACGCACGACAGGCCGCGCGCGTCCCCGACAACGCCCCATGCGCGGGCAGGACTTGGAAGTGGAAACGCTTATCTCGCTGGAAGAAGCGTATCATGGCACGGTGCGCACGATCCAGACCAGAGACAAGCAGCTCCAAGTCAAGATTCCACGCGGTGCGCGCCAGAATATGCGCGTGCGTTTGCGCGGCAAGGGACAACAAGGGTTTGCGGGAGGCACCCCTGGCGATCTAGACGTGGTTGTCAAAGTGGAGGAGCACCCCATCTTTCGCCGCGAAGGGGACGATTTGCACATTGATTTGAAAGTGCCGCTTTATACGGCAGTTTTGGGCGGCAAAGTGCGCGTGCCGACACTGGACAAACCCGTGACCTTGCGTATTACCCCGGGGACACAATCGGGGTGTCTCATTCGGTTGAGCGGTAAAGGGATGCCCAAGCTTCGTGAAGAGAACCAGTACGGCGATCTCTACGCGCATGTTTTGGTGCAAGTGCCCACGAACCTCAGCGAACAGGAACAACAGCTCTTCGAGCAATTACGCGCACTGCGTCCGGAAATGGGCTAAGCATGTGGCACGGGCGACACGCCGTGCCAAAATTTCTACACTAACACAGAGGACGAAAACACTATGCGTTGGGATGAACAGAACCCTAGGGATACAGATACACAACATGACCCTGCATACGACGAGGAACGCGCAGACCTCACCGTCGCGTTCGGCTCCACAGGGGATACTGCTGCGTGTTGGGACAACGAACCGCCCAACACGGCGCGTAAACGGCTCACGTCATTGCTGATCGGTGTGGGGGCGGGCGTGTTGACGTTGCTGGTGATCACGGCATTGATCTTCACGACGGTGGCATATCTTTTTACGCCTGCGCGCCAAGCCACGCCGCAGCCTGTCGTGTTTCGGCACCAAGTTGCACCGCCGTCGGAAGAGGATTTGCGCAACGCCAACTACCGTCCCAGTGGCTGGACAGCTTCCCCTGCGCAGCTCGAAGCGACGCCAACCCCCCTGCCGCCGGAACTCGTTGCCGAAGCCGACGTGGAATCTCAATTGCTGGACAATGTTTACCGGCGCGTCAACCCTGCGGTGGTCAATATCGAGATCGTCTCGCGGCTGCACAGCGTGTCGGACATCATCGACAGCAGTGGATCGGGCTTCGTGCTGGATACCGAGGGGCATATCATCACCAACGCGCATGTGGTGCGCGACGCCACCGAAATTTTGGTGACGTTCTACGACGGGTCGGTGGTGGATGGTGAATTGGTCGGCTACGATGATTACAGCGATCTAGCCGTTGTCAGCGTGCCAACGGACAAAGCGACGTTGCTGCCCGTGACGTTGGGGGACAGCAACGAGCTACACGTTGGGCAGCGCGTGATCGCCATCGGCAACCCCTTTGGGCTGCAAGGCAGCATGACCGAAGGGATCATCAGCGCATTGGGACGCTCGTTGCCTTCTGCACAGATGTTGGACGCGCGCTATCAGCGTTACAGCAATCCGTCCATCATCCAAGTAGACGCATCGGTCAACCCGGGCAACTCCGGCGGGCCGCTGCTAGACGTTTACGGGCGTGTGATCGGCATCAACACGGCGATCCGTTCGGATACCGGCGTCTTTCAGGGCATCGCGTTTGCCGTGCCGGTCAACACGATGAAGCGCATCGTTCCACAGCTGATCGGCAAGGGAGAAGCAGAGTATCCCTGGCTGGGCATTTCCAGCGTCTCTGCTGAGGGGGGCTATAGCGTGGCGGCGTTGGCCGACGAGCTGAGCTTGCCGGTGCGTTATGGTGTGTTGGTCAACGGCGTGGCAGAAGATTCACCGGCAGCACATGCGGGTTTGCGCACAGGCACAGACTTCACACAGATACGCGGGATGCAGATCGCCCGTAACGCGGACATCATCGTTGCGATCAATGGAGAAACGGTGCGCGACATTGACGATTTGGTCGCGTATCTGGTGGAAAACACTTCGCCCGGGGACACTGTGACGCTAACGATTGTGCGTGACGGGCAAACGCTGGATGTGGACGTGACGCTAGGTGTGCGTCCGCAATAAGCGGCGAGGGAGGGAGCGTGTCAGATGATGGGGATGTGTCGGGACGAGCCATGCTACACTATTGGGGTGGTTGCGCACATGGTTGGTTTGCACCCGCAGACGCTGCGCAACTATGAGCAACTCGGGTTGGTGATCCCGCAGCGCACCAGCGGTAACATTCGCTTGTATTCCGACCAGGAAGTGGAGCGGCTGCGCAAGATCAACCGCCTGACGCAAGAGCTGGGGATCAACCTGGCGGGTGTGGAAGTCATTTTGCGCATGAGCGACCGCATCGAGGAATTGCAGCAGCAGGTAGCCTATCTGGAGCAGCAATTGGCCGCTATGCAAGCTCGCCGCCGTTAGTTAGCACACACAAAGGACGAGACGATGCCTCCTACGCATGTTTTGCCGCGCCTACGCATCAACACGGCGTTGGCGCGGATGATTTTGGTGCGCTTTTTGCACGATGCGATAACCAAAGTGGGCTTTCAGCGCGCGGTGATCGGATTGAGTGGCGGGATTGACTCGGCGTTGGTGGCGTACCTGACCGCCGAGGCTATTGGTGCGGAAAATGTGTTGGCGCTGCGGATGCCGTACAAGACTTCATCGGCGGCCAGCTTGGAAGACGCGCAGAAAGTGATCGAGGCGCTGGGGTTGCGCAGCGACACGGTGGACATTACGCCGATGGTTGACCCTTTGTTGGCGCGCTTTCCGGATATGTCCGCGTTGCGGCGCGGGAACGTGATGGCGCGGATGCGCATGGTGGTCTTGTACGATCAATCGGCGGCATTCGGCGGGTTGGTGATCGGCACAAGCAACAAAACCGAATCGCTGCTGGGCTATAGCACGATCTACGGGGACAATGCCGCCGCTGTGCAGCCGATCATGGACCTTTACAAGGCGCAAGTGCGGCAACTTTCAGCGGAAATGGGCGTGCCGCGTAGTATCCTCGAAAAGCCCCCCTCGGCGGATTTATGGGAAGGACAAACTGACGAGGACGAATTGGGCTTCACGTATGACATGGCCGACCAGGTGCTGTACTTGTTGGTGGACGAACGTTACACGGTGGAAGAAGCGGTCGCGGAAGGGTTTGAGCGCGCGTTTGTGGCGCAGTTGTGGCGGCAAGTGCGGCGTAACCACTACAAGCGCACAATGCCCAACGTCGCCAAACTGGGCCGTCGCAGCATCGGGCACGACTTTTTGTACTTGCGCGACTGGGGCAAGTGACGCTCGCGGAATGGGCGCAGGGCGGGCGACCTCGTCCAGCGCGAACAGGCCCGCTTTGCAGGCACGGCTTGCGACGCCCTCGCGCGCGCCGCTTTTGTGTCCATGAACGCTACTCGCGCGCGGGCGTGGCCGGATAGAAGCCGCCCCGCGTGCCTTTGCGTCCGGTGAGACCGGCTTGGGTCATGCGCACCAAGCGAGGATGCGGCGGGTAAGCGCTTCGGTAGAAGGTGGCCTCAAAGAGCGCGCGTGCTACGGCCAGCACGCGCTCAATGCCCAGCGCGTCCATTTGGCGGAAGGGCCCGAGTTCAAAGCCGGTCGCTTCGAGTAGGCGGTCTATGGTGGACGTGTCTAAGCTGTCGCCGTTTTCCAGCAGCAACAGGGCCTCGCCGAAATAGGCTTGGGCGAGGCGGTTGGTGAGCCATCCCGGCGTGTCGTTTAACACAACCCGCTGTTTTTTGGCGCGGCGCACCAAGTCCGAGGCAACGTCGAGCACGTCTTGGCGCGTGACGGGAGTACGCACAAGTTCGACGACTTCGCTGCGGTGGGCGGGCCGCCACATGTGCAACCCAATCACGCGCTCGGGGTAACGTGTGGCAGTGGCAATTTGCGTGACGGAAAGGGCGGCGGCGGTGGTCGCCAGCACGGTATCCGGTCGCACGAGGTCGTCCAGGGCGCGGAAGAGCACCTGTTTGCTTTCCAAACGATCCGGCAGCGCCTCGATCACCAAGTCAGCGTCCGCGCAGCGGGCCAAGTCGGTGCTAAGCGTAAAAACACGACGCGCACGGCGCACGGCCAGCACGGTCAAACGGCCTTGTTGCGCGGTTTGGCTCAGCCCGCGGCTGATTTGTGCCAGGGCACGGCGCAAGGTGTGTTCGGCAGTGTCTACCAATAGCACGGCGTCCCCGCTGGTGGCAAAAACTTGCGCCAGTGCCGTGCCGTGTTCTCCCAACCCCACAATGGCAATTTGCACAGTGATTTCCTCGTAAGCTTAGACCAACGCGGTAGGCGATGTGCGCAAAGCAGCCCACCAACGCACGCTATCCGTGCGCAGCTCGAAGACACGCCCGTCCGTCACCCGCACGAGCAGATGTTGGCCGTCGCCAGCGTCCCAGCGTCGCCCCACGTCCAGCACACGCAGCGTCTGCCCCTCCCAGCGCAAATTATGCGGGCGTGGCGTACCATCCGGCGTAAAAGTGGCCTGCACATGCACTTCGCGGAAGCTCATAGCTGCCCGTCCAGATAGTCCAGCAGCAGCCGAAAAGCCGCGTTTGCACTGAGACGACGGTTTTCGGCACGGTCGCCCGTCCAGACGAAGCGGCATACCCACGTTCCATCGGCGGTGCTCAACCCGATGAAGGTCAGACCGACGGGCTTTTCCGCCGTGCCTCCCCCTGGCCCTGCGATGCCGGTCACGCTAAGCGCCACGTCCGCGCTGAGCAGCGCGCGCACCCCTTCGGCCATTTGGCGCGCCACCGGCTCGCTGACCGCGCCTTCGCGCGCCAGCACGCCGCCGTCCACGCCCAACACATGTTCCTTGACGCGATTGGCGTAACTGACCACGCCGCCGAGCACATACGCCGAGCTTCCCGCGATGTCGGTTAGGCGTTTGAGGATCAGCCCACCGGTGCACGATTCCGCTGCCGCGACGGTGAGGTTTGCCGCGCGCAGCCGCACGCCAACGGTCATTTCCAGTGGCTGAGTGTCGTTCATGCGTCCCCCTCGTTATCCAATGTGAATTCCCAAGCGCAATACCCTTGCTGAATGGGGTCTGGCGGGCAGACGATACAGCGCGTGCGGATGCGTGGGTCAATCGTCGCGGCAAAATTGGTAAATTCCACCGTGCCGACCGGTTTACACGGAAAAGGCGGCAGCCCTTTGCGCGCACGGGTTTGCTGCACACAGCATTCGGTCATGCGAAAGATCAGCGTGCGGGCGTGCGGGCGTTCCATTTCCTGGCGATTGATGCGCGCATACAGCCGGTAGCGGAAAGCGCGTGCCAGCGCGTCCAGCCCGCCGCCCTGCGCGATGTCAAAGGCGCGCATGATGCGGCGCGCTTCGGCCACTGCGAAACGTTCCCAGGCGCGACGATCCATCTCGATGGCCGTTTCCAAACCGTATTCCTCTTCCAACGCCAAGAACCAACTGCCATCGTGCGCCAGCCAGTTCTTGGCGTAAACGTCGAGCAACGTTTGCAGCTCCTCGCGGGTTAGGTCGTCGTCGTGCGGGTGGGGCATAGATGTTTGCTCCGTGTTGCTCTGGGTGGGTTGGGACGCCCGCCGCGCTGGGCGCGCCGCGTCTAAGCTCTCATGTGCTCGATGCTGCTGCCGGCAGCAGCACGACAAACGTAAAGCTGCGGGGCCAAGCCGGTGCGCTCGTGGTAGGCAGGCGCGACCGCTTCCACGAACGCAGACACAGCCTCCGTTGCCACCAACGCCACCGCACAACCGCCGAAGCCCGCGCCGGTCATGCGCGCACCGTAGCAACCGGCCTGTGCGTTGGCGATCTCGGCCATTGCGTCCAGTTCGGCGCAGCTCACCGCGTAATCGTCGCGCAAACTGATGTGGCTGGCGTGCAGCAACTCGCCCACGTGCGCCAAGTCGCCCGCGCGCAGCGCCGCGACTGTGTCTAACACGCGCTGATTTTCGCTCACCACATGGCGGGCGCGTCGGTAAAGCACGTCGCCCAGGCGTGCGCGCGCAGCCTCCACATCCGCAAGCGTCGCATCGCGCAGCGCCTCCACGCCGAGCACACGGGCGGCGGCTTCGCACTGCTCACGCCGTGCGGCGTACTCCGAGCTGACCAGCCCCCGCCGTTTGCCCGTATCCAGGATCACCAAACTGGCCTCCGTCGGTACGGGTACGGGCGTCGTTTCCAAGCTGCGGCAGTCGATCAGCAGCGCGTGGTCGGTTTGCCCCATCGCTGAGGCCATTTGATCCATCACGCCGCAAGGCACGCCCACAAACTGATGCTCGACTTCCACACCGGCGAGCGCTTTTTGCAACTGCGGCATCTGCGCGTCGACCAGGGCCAAGCCCAGTTCCAGCGTGACCAGCTCCACCGCCGCCGAGGACGACAACCCCGCGCCGATGGGAATATCTCCGCCCATCACCGCATCAAAGGCGGGCACAGGGTAACTATGCTCTTGCAACCACCACAGCGCCCCACGCGGATACAAGCTCCAGTGTGGCAGGTCGGGATCGTCCAAATTGTACAGCGAGAAGGTGATCTGCGCGTCGAAGTCCACCGACACCATGTGTACAAGCGTGTCGCCGGGGCGTGGACGAGTGGCGATCCACACAGCGCGGTCTATGGCAGCGGGCAACACAAAGCCATCGTTGTAGTCGGTATGCTCGCCGATCAGGTTCACGCGGCCAGGCGCGCGTGCCAAAAAGGTCGGGGACGTGCCGAAGTGTTCGCGGAACTTTTGTAGCACGGCGTCGCGGGGATTCATCGGGCGTCCTCCTAGGTGTAGTGCACGTCCGGCAACGCGCACAGACGGACGGCGGCTTGCTCGGCAGTGATGTCGCGTTGCGGCGTGCCAAGCAGCTCATAGCCGACCATGTGCTTTTTCACGCTTGCGCTGCGCAAAAGCGGCGGATAAAAGTGTGCGTGCAAGTGCCAATAGGGATGCTGTGCGCCGTCGGTGGGCTGCTGATGAAAGCCCATGCTATAGGGAAACGAGGTGCGGAAAAGGTTATCGTAACGCACGGTGAGGTGGTGCAACACATCGGCCAGGGCCGCGCGCTCGGCCTCGTCCAACGAAGGCAAGTCCGGCACGGGGCGGTGCGGGATGAGCATGGTCTCAAACGGCCAAATGGCCCAAAACGGCACCAATGCCGTCCAGTGCGCGTTGGTGTAAACGATGCGTTTGGCGCGGCGCTGCTCTTCGGCCAGGTAGTCGGCCAACAGTGTGACACCGTGTGCGTTGAAGTAGGCGCGCTGGGTGTGCAGCTCCTTTTCCACCTCGCGCGGCAGCCGCATGGTGGCCCAAACCTGCCCATGCGGGTGCGGGTTGGAACACCCCATCATAGCGCCCTTGTTTTCAAAGATTTGCACGTAGCCGATGAAGTCCCGCGCGCCCAAGTCCAGCGTTTGCGCGACCCACATTTCTACCACCGGCAGAATGGCATCCGCGTCCATGTGTGCCAGCGTCAGATCATGGCGCGGGCTGAAGCAGATCACGCGACAGATGCCCCGCTCCCCTTGCGCACGAAAAAGCGGGTGGTCGGCAACCTCATCGGTAGGCGTTTCGGGAAGCAACGCGGGGAAGTCGTTGTCGAAAACATAAGTGCCGGTATATTGGGGATTGTGCGTTCCGTTGGCGCGCACATTGCCCGGGCACAAATAGCAATGTGGATCGTAGGTGGGGCGTTCGTCGGATGGCACATCGGCAGTTTCGCCCAGCCAGGGACGTTTGGCGCGTTGCGGCGAAACCAAAATCCACTCGCCGCTGAGCGGATTATAGCGTCTGTGGGGATGATCGTTGAGCTTGAGCATAGTTCCTTCACTCGCGTTGGCGTGCAAAAAACAGAACACACGCTGCCCAGTGTAACGCAGCGCACCTCGAGCGCCCAGCGCGGCGACTTCGCCCAGCGCGAAAAAGCCCGCGCTGACCTCACCGCCGCGAGCGGCGCGCACGTCGCCCGCCGACTCGCCACGTTGCGGCGGTCGGCGACCTCGCG